>ONAS01000014.1 GCA_900315815.1 uncultured Eubacteriales bacterium | reverse complement strand
GCGGGTTTCGGGGCCGATATCCAGACCCATCATATCCTCGGGGATTTCACCCGCGGCAAAAATCTCGGTCTCGATCGGAGCGTCGATCGGATCGGGGAAGGACTTCGCGCAGACGGTATCGACGGGCAGGAGCAGCTTCTTGCCGAGCTCCTCCGCCTTCTTGATCATCTCGTTGCAGTAATCGAGCTTGGTATCGTCGACCAGCGAGGTGCCGATCGCCTTGCCCTGTGCCTTCGAGAAGGTGTACGCCATACCGCCGCCGATGATCAGAGTGTCGCACTTTTCGAGCAGGTTGCTGATAACGTTCAGCTTGTCCGCGACCTTGGCGCCGCCGAGGATCGCAACGAACGGACGTACGGGAGCCTCTACCGCGTTGCCGAGGTAGGCGATTTCCTTCTGCATCAGGTAGCCGACAGCGGTTTCCTTGATATGATCGGTTACGCCGACGGTCGAGCAGTGAGCGCGGTGAGCGGAGCCGAACGCATCCATCACGAATACTTCGGCAAGAGAAGCCAGCTCAGAGCTGAACGGCTCGAGGTTCTTGGTCTCTTCCTTGCGGAAACGGGTGTTCTGGAGCAGAACGACGTCGCCGTCCTTCATCGCGGCAACAGCAGCCTTGGCGTTGGCGCCGACGACCTCGTCGTCATTGGCGAAAACAACGTTCTGACCCAGCAGTTCACTCAGGCGGGCAGCTACGGGAGCGAGGGAGAACTTCTCCTCGGGGCCGTTCTTCGGCTTGCCCAGATGGGAGCAGAGGATCAGCTGACCGCCGTCTGCGATGATCTTTTTGATGGTCGGCAGAGCGGCTGTGATACGGTTATCGTTGGTGATAACGCCGTCCTTGAGCGGGACGTTGAAGTCGCAGCGGCAAAGAACTTTTTTGCCCTTGAAGTTGATGTCATCAACGGTGTACTTGTTCAGTTTCATAGTGAATCAATCCTTTCTGTATGCTCAGGGGTTGTCCTCGGCTAACCGATTGGAATCCACCCCAAATTTATACATCTTTATTATATAATAAACCGCCGTCCTATTGCAATAGCAAAAAGGAATAATAATGGTAAAAATGCAAAAAAGCGCACACTTTTTCAAGCGTGCGCAAAGACGATATCACCACTTGTGCCGGTGCAGCTCTCCCTTGGTCTGCAGTGCGGGATATCCCCACTGCCTCAGCACCTCGTAGCATCCGACGGCGACGGAATTCGCGAGGTTCAGCGACCGCGCATCACTGATCATCGGGATCCGCACACAGCGGTCGGGATAACGCATCAGGACATGCTCCGGGATGCCGCGGGTTTCCTTTCCGAAGATGATATACGCGCCGTCGGGATAGCTGACGTCACTGTGGATATGCCGCGCCTTGGTAGAGAAGAAAAAGTATTCCCCGCCCGCGGTCTTTTCAAAGAAATCATCGATAGAATCATAGTAGGTGATGTCGACAAGATACCAGTAGTCCAGCCCCGCTCTCTTGAGATTGCGGTCGGTGATCTCAAAGCCGAAGGGCCGCACCAGATGCAGCCTTGCGCCCGTCGCGGCGCAGGTGCGGGCGATATTGCCGGTATTCTGCGGGATCTCCGGTTCAAACAAAACGATATTCAAAATTTTTTTATTTTCCAAATCATTTCACCTCATGAATCTATTGTAATCGGGAGATACTAAGAATGCAAGTAAAAAAGATCATCATTTCACGGAGGAACGATATGTGTAAAGATAAAAAGAACAATATGATGTGTCAGGATAAGCAATGCAAGGAGAAAAAGGGATCGGGCGTCGTCCCGTGCATGCTGGCGGGACTGACGTCCGGCATCGTCATCGGCGTGATCGGCAAGATCATGCTGGACACCAACAAAAAGACGCTGATGAAGAAGGTCAATAAGATGGCGGACGCGATGGAAAATCTGACCGACAGCGCGAAGAACATCTTTCAGTGACCGCGCCACAGGCGACAAAAACCCCCGATGAAGATCGGGGGTTTACATACGTCGGAACGCAAAAGCCCTAATAAGGCTTGAAGCAGATGTTCAGATCGACCGCGCCGCTGATGCCGTCGACCGTTCCGTCCTTGGCGTACTGCCATATCGCGAAGTCATAGTACATATTCGGGAATTCGCGGTAATCGGCAAGCCAGAAGGCATAGTCCTTCATGGTCTCAAAGTCGTAGCTCTGGAGCATCAGCGAGGTGCTGGAGTAGACGATCGCCTGGTATCCCTTCGCGGTGATGGTATCACAGAACTTTTCCGCCATCTCGGTGATGGTCTTGCCGCTGACATTATCGGTACGCGCCTCGTCGTCTTCGATGGTTTCCCAGTCGAACGCGACGGGGTAGTCGAGCGGCCTGCCGTTGAGCTTGGTGACGACGTAGCCCGCTTCCTCGGCTGCCTCATCGGTATTCGCCGCCTGTGAGAAGAAGTACGCGCCGACCTTCAGCCCCGCGGCCTTTGCCTGCTCGTAGTAGGTGTCGAACATGCCGTCCTCATACAGCTTGCCTTCCTGAGAATAATACCGTCCGCCGATACGCAGAATAACGAAGTCGACGCCGCATTTTTTCACAGCTGCAAAGTCGATGTCGCCCTGATACTCGGCAAGATCGACGCCGACCTCTGAGGTCACCTTGCCGTCGACGACGTACTGATAGAAGCCGTTTTCATTTTTGACCAGATTGTTGGTGTCATAGGTGTTCAGGTCTGCACCCTCCACCTTTTTGACGGTGATCTCGCCCAGCTCGGAGTCGGTGAAGGTCTCTGTCGCAACCTGCTTTTTCTCGCTGCCGACGCTGACCTTTGTCGCAAGAAGACGGTCGATCAGATACCATCCGCCCGCGACAAGACGGTCGATCAGATACCATCCGCCCGCGACAAGAAGTCCCGCAAGGACCACCGCAACAATGATGATCGGCGCCTTGCTCCGTTTTTTCGGCGGACGGGGAGCAGGGGAGGGACGGGTCTGTGTGATCACGGGTGGCGGCATCTCCGCTTCCGGCTCAACAGGCAGAGCGTCCTTTGCGGGATCGCTATCCTGCGCGCTCGGTTCTTCCGGGGGTGCAGGATCGGAGTCATCCGCTTGATTCAATTGTGCCAAAAGCTCCTCCAGCTCGTCGTCAAGCTCCTTGAGGGGATCCTTTCCCTTGCCGGCGGTAAGCTCGCTGTTATCGTCAATATAAGCCATATTCTCTCCGTAAATGATAGGATTCAAGTGTTTTTGTACCCAATAATCATATCATAAAAGCCCGATATTGTAAATAAACTTCACAATAAGTTTACTTTTACTTGAAAAATCGGAAAAGCTCTAGTATAATATTAGATACTCGTAAGAAAGGAGGCGGAGCCGTGCAGACACAGGGACGTCAGAAGATGCCGCTGGGCGAATTGCTGAAGGCGATCGATGAATGTCAGTCGATCAATGAGCTGTTTGCGCTCGTACACCGCGAGGGTATCGTGATCCAGATGCGCAGCCAAAGCTCCGCGTCTAATATCCAGTACAAGCCTCTGCCGAAGAATCCGGGCATTCTTCCGCTGGAAACGCTGAAAAAGAACGTGCGCGAGGCGGCGATCGAAGCATCGCGCAAGCACTCAAAGGAACAGCTTCTCCATGCGGTCGCGACCTGTCCGACGATCGACAAGCTGTTTGAACTGGTCAAGAACGAGCACATCGTCATACAAATGAAAAGCTTCCACTCCGCGTCCAACCTGCCTCAAAAAAAGCCCTCCGAAATGGAGCTGATGCCTGCGTCATCTCCGCTGGACAGGTTAAAGGAACAGGTGATGGAAGCGATCATGTATTCGAATTAGGAAGCAAAAGGAATCGGTTCGGGCGGCGCTGTCGCCCGATTTTTGCTATCAAAGGATGATTAACAATGAAAAAATGTCTGTCATTATTACTGGTATGTATCATGATGCTCACGGGGTCGACGATAATGGTAAATGCGGAAAACAGCGCAAAAATCGAATATCGCTTTGAGGACGCCCGCGCAGGCTATGCGCAGGGGACCGTGACGTTCACCGCGTCTGCCGACGGAGAATTCGACCTTTACTGGGCGGATGACACCGCCGCTCTCAGTGATTGGTTCCGGATCGCGTCCGTCACGCTGAACGCGGGCGAACGGGGCAGCTATCGCTTTGGCGAGCGCGTCGCGATCCCCGCTCAGGCGACAAAGCTGATCGCGGTCGAAAGCGGCACAGCGCCCACGGTCGCGAACGCCGCGGCGGTTTATGAGATCCCGGTTTCAAAGCGCTTTCCGTATGCACAAACACAGAAGAGCTATCGCTTTGCCGCGCTGTCGGATATCCATATCGACGTTCAGGACGGCGGCAAAAACGTCTACTATACCAACGCGTCGAAAAACTTCGCGCGGGCGCTTGAGGTTTGTCACGACAGAGCCGCCGACTTTATCATCACCGCCGGCGATCAGGTGACCAACGCCTCCGGCACGACGCTCGAGTGGCTCGAATACCAGCGGATCCTCGCTTCATCCTCCTTTGACAAGCCCGTCTACGAAGCGATCGGCAACCACGAGATGCGCTTTGCCAAATACAGCAGCTGCGACGTTTCCTGCGGGATCGAGGAGTTTATCATCAACACCGGTCTTGACGGCACCGCGGAGGCGATGGCAGCCCGCAAGCCGTACTTTGAGATCACCGAGCCGACCACCGGCGATCACTTTATCTTCATGGCGCTGGAAAACGGCTCCAGCCCCAACGAATACGACGAATTCTCCGACGAACAGATCGCATGGGTCGAGGGACTGCTGAAACAATACAGCGCCGACGGTCATAAGATCTTTTTGATTCAGCACTCGGCCATTTTAGGCTACGGTGCGGGCGACGATCATGATAATCCCGCCTACGGCGGCTCGATGAACACAGAGTTCCCGAACAACAAACGCTTCCGGGAGCTGATCGAAGAATATAAGGACGTCGTCTGGTTCAGCGGTCATACCCATATCGACTTTGCCGATAACGTCAACTATTCCGACGAAGGCGGTACCGCCTGCAAAATGTTCCATATTCCCTCTGTCGCGGGCACTACCCGTCTGATCTATGACGAAAAGGGCAAAAGCGACCTCGACCGCACCTTCTATGACGACACCACACAGGGCTATCTGGTTGACGTCTATGACGGCGCGACCGTCCTCGGCGGCGTGAACTTCTTCTATAACAAGTTCTATCCCGCTTATTCCTATATCGTCGGCGATACGCAGAAGGCGGATATTCCGATCGAGCCTTCCACCGATATGCCCTTTGTATACGGCGACGCCGACTGCAACGGCGTGCTGGATATCCTGGATGCAGCGGCGATCCAGCGGCATATTGCCGAGCTGGCGCCCCTTTCTCCGAAAGGCTATCGCGCGGCGATGGTTTCCGGCTACGACGAGCTGAATATCATCGACGCAACGGCTGTCCAGAGAAAGCTCGCGGGTCTGATCGATGCCTTCGCGGTCGAACGCCGCACCGCTCCGACCGGCGCCTCAGATGTACTGACAACGGCGAAGGCCGAGCTGTCCGCTTATTATCAGTACGCGTCCTATCCTGCGTACGCCGCACTCAAACGCGCGTACAATGCCTCCGATGAGACCGCCGCGGCGTCTGCGCTGAGCGATTTCCGCGCGCTGAGAGAGCATGTCAGGCTCACGACGGTCTATTGGGCAGACGAGCTGTATCTGAACAATGTCCGCGCGTATGTGAGCAGCAGCGTGACCGGCGAAGAGATCGAAGCGTCCCCGGGACAGAAGATGACGTTCATCGAGAATAATTCCTCGGGCTTCGGCGTTTTCGCGCTGACAGTCGATACCGCCCGCTATGATACGCTTGTGCTCAGCAACGGCAGAAAAAAGAAATCCGTCGATATCCCGCTGACCGACCAGTCCGGCAGGGTCTATTATCCCATCAGCTCTACCCTTCCGTTCAGCGTGTCCTACGATGTGTTTGAACAGAACTGGTTCTATGACGACGGCGAAACAGCCGAGGTATATTTTACCGACACCGAGAATTGGGGCAAGGCGTATGTCTATGCGTGGACGGACGGCACGGAACAATGGCCGGGGACCGCGATGACCTATGTCAGCGATTCCGCGGAGGGCAAGCCCGTTTATCGGGCGACAGTACCGAAAAACGCCAAGGTGATCTTTACCGACGGCGCTCAGCAGACAGCGGATATCCCCGTTGTTGCCGACGGCTTCGGATACTATCCGTACCGGAAGAACGCCGACGATAAGTGGCAGGTCATCGAATACCGTTACTGATCATTTTCGCTGGATGCTTGATGACAGATACATCGGAAGGAGAATTCTGTTATGTCTAAGAATTGCAAAAGCTGCGGCTTTCTGACACAGGACGCCGACGTCTTCTGCCCTGCGTGCGGATCTGTTTTCGAAAACGGAACACAAGCGCAGGCGACCTCGGAGGATGACGGGGTAACGGTGATCCCTCCCCGCGCGAACGCGCAGCCTGTCAAAAGCGCCGTACCGCGAAATTACGCTCAGCCCATCCAGGCGGCGGCAAAACAGCAGCCCGCACCCGCCCGGACAGGTCCTGCGGCGGAAAAGCCGAAAAAGCGGCTCCCGTATATCCTTCTGGGCGTTGGTATGGCGGCGGTGGTTTTTGTGATCGCGCTGATCATCGTTCTGTCGACGGGCAGCAAGCTCGCGGGCACCTATACGTGGACAAACGGCCCCAACGGGGCGACCGGTTCACTGGTGATCAAAAACGATAACACCGGTGTTTTCACCTACTACGGCAGCGGTACCGTCGATCTGACCTTTGATACGGAAAAGAAGACCGCGTCCTTTACCGGCTCGGACGGAAAGCTGAATGTCGGCACCTATACGCTCAACGACGACCTGCTGTCCATCACGACCGACGGCTATACCGATACCTTCCGAAAACAATAGCTTCAACAGACTCTTTTGCCGACGGCAGTGATGCCGTCGGTTTTTCGTTAATAACGGTTGACATTATCGACTTGAAAAAGTATTATTATAGGTGAAATCATATATCATGAAACGAGGTTTTAATATGGCAAAATATTGTCCCAACTGCGGTCAGCCGTCCGATGATTCCGCAAGAGTCTGCACTGCCTGCGGCTCGCCGTTTCAAAACACATATCCGACGGACGATGAACCGGTAACGGTCGTCGCCGACGATGTGGATTACAGGCCGACACAGCAGGAACCCGTATCTCAGCCGGCGCAGCCTGCCTATCAGCCGCCTTCCGACACCGCCTACCGGCCGACGCAGCCTGCCTATCAGCCGCCTTCCGACACCACCTACCAGCCGACGCAGTCTGCCTACCAGCCGACACAGGCCGCCTATCAGCCGCGTCCCGCTCAGCCGGAGACCCCGCGAAATTACGCAAGGCCCCTGAATATGGCACAGCCCAATTATGCGACGCCGCTCCAACAGCAGAGCATCCCCGAAAAGAAGAACAAGGGAATGGTTCTCGGTATCGTGATCACTGTCGCGATCGTACTGGTTATCGCCGCCATCGTGGTGACGATCATCGTCGTAAGCAATAACGCCTCAAGGAGTTCAGACTCCGGCTTCGGCGGCAGCGGTACCGGAAGCGCTGCATCACTGCAGGGCTCCTATTATCTGAATTCTCAGAACGACCACGGCATCACGCTCAGCCGCCAGGATATCCAGCAGTACTCGGGCGGCGATATGACGCTGACCATCGGCAGTAATAACTCCGGTACGATCTCAGCCGCGGACGGAAGCAGCGTTCCGGTGACCTTTGATACCTCTACTCACACGGTGTCTGTCACCGGCATGAGCGAGGGCACCTATACCCTCAACGGCAATACGCTGACGCTGACGCTCGAGGAAGGGACCGTTATCGACGAATTTGTCAGACAATAAGCTGTCTGTCCGATTCGACCGTTGTTCCACAAAATGAGGAATAGGCATGAGTAAATATTGTCCCGACTGCGGACTGTCCTTTGAGGACGATACCAAGTTCTGTGCCGGCTGCGGCAAACCGCTGATCACACTGTCAGACGAGGCAAAGCCCGCGGATGAAGTCCGGTCCGAACAACCGAATACAGATGCGGACGAGCCTATGCCCGCTGATCCGGCACCCGCTGAATCCGTGACCGTTGAGCCCGTTGCCCCAAAGTCTGCGATCGATGAGCCCGCGACCGTCGAGCCTGCGATCGCCGGGTCGGAAGCATCGCCCGAGGGAGAGCGTGTATTCATCATGCGCGAGAAAAAGTACGGCGATACCGACAGCTTTGACGATTTGCATCTGTCAGAGAAGAAGCCCGACGCGCAAAAGGCACACGCGCTTAGAGCGTCGCTGAGCCTGTATTTTTCCATTTTCGCGGTAGTCCTTTCGCTGGCGGCGATGGCACTGGTGATCATTTTTGTCATCGTCCCGTCCGGTCAGCGTCAAAACGGAACGGAAATCTCTGCCGCGACCGAAGCGACCGCCGCTCCCACACAGGCGCCTACCGACCCTCCGATCACCGGCGGTTATTCGCTGACGAGTATCCAGGGCGGCGACGCGGGACTGATGACGCTGATGTTCACCAACAGCCGCCTCGAGGTCAGCCCGGATTATACCGGAACACTGTCTGTCGGCGGCAGCAGCATCGGCAGCCTGACGATGGATAAAAATTCCGACACCGCGGTCATGCTGAACAAGGACTGCACCTATCATTTTGACGGCAGGGTTCTGACGCTGGATTACAGCGGTTTGACCCTCGTCTATAAAAAAGATTAATTGACGCAAGGAGATAACCATGAAAAAACCTATGATTTTCCTCGGGGCGATACTGGTATTCGCTTTGGTCGCCGCGATCATCGCGCTGACTGCCGGCTCACGGGATAACATCACGGGCACCTATGTGCTCAAGGGCGTTTCCGGTTCCGGCAGCGAGATGTTCAAGGTCTCCGCGGGCGACGTGACGCTGGAGATCGACGCCGATCATACCGGGACCCTCTCGATGATGGGTCAGGAAACGCCCGTGACAGTGAACACGGATGAGAACAAGATATCCTTTAACGGAGGCACCGATTACACCCCCTATGTTCTCGACGGAGGCAAGCTGACGGTAGAGCACAACGGCTATAAGGCTGTCTTCAAGAAGAAGTAGCGATCCCGCATAAAGATCCCGCGGACCGCGGTAAAAGTGCAAAAATATGCCATCCTGACAAAGAACAAGTCAAATAACGGAAACATTTTTGTAATATTTTTGTTATTTTTCAGTTGACTAGATAATATAGCGTATGATATAATACAGATAACCGACGGATCGACTGTCGGAAAAATTGTTAAGGAGAATGTTATAATGAAAAAGACCCTTTCTATCGTAGCTCTTGCACTGGTAGCTGTACTGATGATGTCTTTCCTGGTAGCTTGCGGCGGCGGCAAACTGACTGCCGGTACTTACAAGCTGAAGGAAGCGAGCGGCTCAAGCGCTGAGGTTTATGAGAGCATGAAAGACGGCCTGACCCTTGAGGTTCAGGACGGCGGCAAGGCTTCTCTGAATTACAGCGGCATTACCGCTGCTGAGCTCGAGTTCAACGAGAGCACCGGCAAGGTTTCCTTCCAGGGCCAAGAGGTTCCTTACAAGGTTGACGGCAACAAGATCACCATTGAGGACGCTTCCGGCAAGCTCGTATTCGAGAAATAAGAATTTGCACATCTGACGGCGGGTTTTCCCGCCGTCTTTTGTTTTTTGGAATTGACGAACCCGTTTCATCTGTGCTATGATATCTGCGGGAAGTGATGGAATGAAAAAGCGGATACTGCTTGCGGCTCTGATGATGATACTCTGCCTGCTGACCGCCTGCTCAAAAGAAAAAACGCCTGTCTCCGCGGATTCGATGGAAGGCGCCTATCGGCTGGTCGATGCCGCGGGCGAGGGCTCTTATGATATCATGCGGATCAAGGAGGGTATCCATCTTGAGGTACGCGCCGATAACCGGGCGACCCTCTCTCTGATGACCGATACCCACGAGCTGTATTTTGACGTCGCGTCCGGTACCTGTATCTCCGAGGACGATTATCAGGAGGTACCGTTTACCTTTGACGGAAAACAGCTCGTCATGGACTCCGATCCGTTCCGCATGGTGTTCGAGCGCGAATGATCTGATCCTCAAAAGCAAAAGCAGTGAGTCGTTGTGACCCACTGCTTTTTTGTATTATTCGGTTGGCGCCGCGGTATTGTTTTCGGTCAGTATCATTTTTCCTTCGTGGTCGGTGTAATACGCACCCGCGGGGATCAGCTTTGAGATCGGTACGATTTTGTATCCCTCCGCACGGATCGCTTCGATCAGCTTCGGCAGGGCCTCAGGGGTGTTCTTCGCGCCGTTGTGCAGGAGGATGATGGACCCCGGACACAGCTTTTTTGTCACGCGGCTGACGATCTCCTCCGCGGACGGATCTTTCCAGTCAAGGCTGTCGATGTTCCACTGGACACAGTACATGTGCTGTGCCTGCAGATTCTCCACCAGCTTGTTGTCATATTCGCCGTAGGGCGCTCTGAACAGCGTCGGACAGCATCCAGTCAGCTCCTCCACCGCCTTGTTGCAGTCTTCGATCTCCTGACACTGCTCGCTTGCGGACAGCTGAGCCATATGCGGATGGGTCGCGCTGTGGTTGCCGATATCATGACCGCGTCCGGCGATCTCCTTGACGGATTCGGGAAAATTGTCGACCCACTGCCTGACCAGAAAAAAGGTCGTTTTGACATTGTATTTGTCCAGCGTATCCAGCAGCTCCTCGGTCTGTTCGTTACCCCACGCCGCGTCAAACGATATGGCGCAGACTTTTTCCTGCGTATCGACGTAGTAGATCGGGATCTTCCGCGTTTCTCCCATGGTCGCCGCGACATTCTGCGCGCTGTAGGAGGCGACTCCCGCACAGATCGCCGCGATCAGCACGCACGCAAGCATGATCAGCAGCCGCTTTCTGGTCAGTATCAGCACTTTCATATCATCACCGATACAGTCTATGCGCAGAACTCCGCAAATAGTACAACAGCCGTCGGAAAACCCGACGGCTGATATTTTATGATGACGGATGCGGACAAAGCCCGCGGGATGCGATCGCGGTTATTGCTCAAGCTCCCACGTCACGCCGTCCTTGGAATCCTTGATGACGATGTGCATCGCCTTCAGCTCGTCGCGGATCGCGTCGGCGGTCGCCCAATCCTTATTGGCGCGCGCCTCGGTACGCTTCGCGATCAGCTCCTCGATCCGTGCGACGTCGACGTCGGCTGCGGGAGCGGCTGCTTTCTTGTCGGCGGCTTCGATCAGTCCGAGCGACAGGACGCGGTCAAAATCAGCGATCAGGTAACGCTTTGTCGCGTCGCTGATATCGCCCTTGAGCACGTCGTACAGCGCGGTGACCGCAAGAGAGGTGTTCAGGTCGTTGTCCAGCGCTTCTCTGAACGAATCCTGATACGGCTTTGCGGCTTCAAGGTCAGGCGCACCGTCCGCCTTGAGATTCGCGACACGGGCGACCAGCTTGTTGTATGCCTGCACACAGTTGTCGAGATTCTCAAAGCTGAACACCAGCGGCTTTCTGTAATGCGACTGCAAGCAGAAGAAGCGATAGGCGAGGGGATCATAGCCCTTTTCCTCCAGCAGAGAAACCGTCAGGAAGCCGCCCTTGGACTTCGACATCTTGCCGCGCTTATCCAGCAGGTGCAGGACATGAAACCAGTAATTGCACCACTTGTGACCGAGATACGCCTCGCTCTGGGCGATCTCATTGGTATGGTGGGGGAATGCGTTGTCCACGCCGCCGCAGTGGATGTCGAGATATTCGCCGGCGTTCTTGATGGAGATCGCCGAGCACTCGATATGCCAGCCGGGGTAGCCGTAGCCCCACGGGCTTTCCCATTTAAGCTCCTGATCCTCAAACTTTGATTTAGTGAACCACAGGACAAAGTCGGTTTTGTTGCGCTTGTTCTCGTCCTCGCCGACGTCCTCGCGCACGCCGACCTGCAATTCCTCCTCGTTCATGTTGCCGAAAACATAGTAGTTGTCGAGCTTTGAGGTATCGAAGTAGACGTTGCCGCCCGCAAGATACGCGTAACCCTTTTCCAGCAGAACGGAGATCATCTCGATGAATTCCGGGATGCAGTGGGTCGCGGGCTCCACGACGTCGGGAGTTTTGATGTTCAGCTTGCCGGCGTCGGAGAAAAACGCCTTGGTGTAGAAGTCCGCGATCTCCAGAACACTCTTGTGTTCGCGCTTCGCGCCCGCCAGCATCTTGTCCTCGCCGGTGTCCGCGTCCGAGCTCAGATGTCCCACGTCGGTGATGTTCATCACGCGCAGAACATCATAGCCTGCGTAGCGCAGGTATTTTTCCAGCACATCCTCCATGATATAGGTGCGCAGGTTGCCGATATGGGCATAGTGGTAGACGGTCGGACCGCAGGTGTACATTTTGACCTTGCCCGCCTCGTGGGGGACAAATTCCTGCTTGACGCCGCCTAAGGTATTATACAGAATCATGTTTTTCAACTTCCTTCCTTAACAGATTGATTTCATTACGCATTCTGCACAGCTCCTGAGCAACAGGATCGCTGTAGTGGATCTGGTCGAGTGTCTCGGGACGGATGCCGTTGACCCGCACGATGTGCGCCGGCACGCCGACCGCGGTACAGTTTTCGGGGATCTCATTGAGCACCACGGCGCCCGCCGCGATGCGCGTGTTGTCGCCGACCCTGAACGGCCCCAGCACCTTTGCGCCGGATCCGACCAGCACGTGATTGCCCAGCGTCGGATGACGCTTGCCGTGATCCTTGCCGGTACCGCCGAGGGTGACGTTCTGGTAAATCAGACAGTAGTCGCCGATCACGGTCGTTTCTCCGATGACGACGCCCATGCCGTGGTCAATGAACAGTCCTTTGCCGATGGTCGCGCCCGGATGGATCTCAACGCCGGTCTTGTGTCTGGCGCGCTGGCTGAGATAGCGGGCGATCAGCTTCATATTATGCAGATAAAACCAGTGCGCACGCCGGTATTTGCGCACTGCCTTGTAGCCGGAATACAGGAGAAAGACCTCGACCTTATTTCTGGCGGCGGGGTCGCCGTCCATCACCGCCTGCAGATCGGCTTTGATTGTATCGAACATATTCTCATATCCTTTTCCAGTGTTGCGCGACGCTGTGCGGCAAAAGCACGCGCGGGGTTTGATCATCGATCCCCGCGCCGATCGTCACGACTGCGGGAGGGGATCTCATATCGGAACAACAATACTCCTTATACTAATCCTTGATAAAAAGATTGAAAAAGATATCAGCGATAAATTTCGCAGAGCAAGGCAGGCGACGCAGGCAGGCCGGCGCCTATCCGTTCCCGGGGTCCCCGACGAAACACAGCTATGCGGGATCTAGCGCAATATATTAAAAGCTTTTATTAAGGATTAGTATCAGAATGACAGAGCAAAAGAACAGGCGACGCCGCCCGAAGGGACGACATCGCCGTGGTTCCACCCTGATTCGGCATGATACGCGATCATGCCCTTGATGTCCTTAACGCGGACAGACGCGCGGCGATACTCGTATCCTTTCCCGCCGCGGGCTCACGGGCGCACTTCGATCCACTCTGCCACAGGCGGCTTTCAGCATGTGCCGCCCTCTCTGAGAGGTATTGTGGACCTACTTTTCCCGATCAGTGCCTTTTACCTATCTATTCTATTATACACAATCACAGCGTGTTTTGCAACTACAAGATATTGTGCCGCGAAAGCGGTCTTACATATCACTGATGACCTCTTTGTTGTCCGCAAGGTACTTGACGCCGGAGATGACGGTGATGACCGCGGTGATCCAGATCAATACCTGACCGATGATGTTGAAGACGCGGAAGACGGTCAGGATGCCGCTGTAAGCGGTCACGGACGGATCAAGAAGGGTAAGCATCGGCAGACCGCCCGCCGGCATAAAGCTGCCGGTCACGGCGACACAGATGATATCGTACGCGGTCATAAAGACGAAGATCGCCACGATCGCTACGATCTGGCAGACGGTTTTGACCTTGCCCCACATATTTGCCGCGATGACCTTGCCGTTCGCGGCGGCGACAAGCCGCACGGACGTTACGGTGAATTCGCGGAAGATGATGATGATCAGCGGGACGGCGCCGCAAAGACCGAGCTTGGTAAAGCAGACGAGGACAGAGATCACCAGGATCTTATCCGCGAGCGGGTCGGCGAATTTTCCGAAATCGGTGATCAGGTTATCCCGACGTGCGATCTTACCGTCAAAGGCGTCGGTGATGGCAGCCGCGCCGAACAGCAGTCCCGCAACGAAAAAGTGGAGCGGAAACTGGATCAGGATAGCGGCGATGACCAGCGGTACCAGCGCGATACGCAGTAGCGTCAGCTTGTTCGGAACGTTCATTTTTTGCAGAAAGCTCATAGCATTTCTCCTGTCAGGTCACAGTCGATATGGTCGGTGATCCGCACCCGCACCACCTCGCCGGGCTGCGGCTTGCGGTCGGACACGGTAAAGAATACGCACGGATCGACCTCCGGCGCGTCAAAGGCAGAGCGGCCGAACCAGCATTCCGCGTAGCGGTCGAAGCCGTCCGTGAGTACGTCGATCTCTCTGCCGACGATGCTCTCGCACCAATCGTTCATGATGACCGCCTCCTGCTCGGCGATCAGCTCCGCGCGGCGGTTCTTGACGTCCTCATCCACCTGACCGTCCATCAACGCGGCGGGAGTGTCCTCCTCTTGGGAGTAGGCAAAGCAGCCGAGACGTTCAAACCGGGTTTCCCCGACGAATTCGGAAAGCTCGGCAAAATCCGCTTCGCTTTCTCCGGGGAAGCCCGTGATCAGCGTGGTCCTGAGGACAACGCCCGGGATTTTTTCCCGGATATGCTTGATCAGCGCCGTCAGGCTCTCTTTATCGCCGCGGCGGTTCATCGCTTTGAGCACTCTGCCGTTACAGTGCTGTAGCGGAAGGTCGATGTATTTGACGATTTTGTCCTCCTCGCGGATGACGTCGAGCAGCTCGTCGGTGATGCGGTCGGGGTAGCAGTACAGGATGCGGATCCATTGCAGACCTTCGATGCCGCACAGCTTTTTCAGCAGCTCCGGCAGCATCAGCTTTCCGTAAAGATCCTCGCCGTAGCGGGTGGTATCCTGCGCGATGACATTGATCTCCTTGACGCCGTTTCCGACAAGGCGCTCGGCTTCTTCAACGATGGTTTCCATTTTGCGGGAGCGGAAGCGGCCTCTGATCAGCGGGATCGCGCAGTAGGTACAGCAGTTGTCACAGCCGTCGGCGACCTTGAGATACGCCCAGTGCTGTTCGGTGCTCTGTACACGGCCGCCCTCCAGCGGCATGTTGAGCTTGTCGGGGAATTCCTCGACCTTTTCGCCGTCCAGTGCCTTTCTGACGACCTCGGCGATATCGGCATTTTTGCCGATCCCGATGACAGCGTCGACCTCGGAGAGCTCCTTCATGATCTCGCTGCTGTAGCGCTCGGCAAGACAGCCGGTGACGATGATCGCCTTGATCTTGCCTTCCTTTTTCAGCTGCGCAAGCTCGAGTATCTCATCGATGCTCTCCTGCTTGGCGCTTTCGATAAAGCCGCAGGTATTGATGATCGCGGCGTCAGCCATGGCGGCGTCCTGTACGAGCCTGAAGCCCGCTTCATTCAGTTTGTACATCATCATCTCGGCGTCAACGCGGTTTTTCGCACAGCCGAGAGATACGATTCCAACAGTATTCTGCATCAGTATTCCTCTATATCGGTATATTCGGAAAGCACGCCTTTTATGCTGCCGTAGCTGTATCCCATCCGCTGAAGCGCGCTGACGGCGCGGCGGCGGATCTTTTCGTCATGCAGTCCGCGGGCGTACTTTTTCTCGATAACGGCGCGGATCTGTTCCTCCTCGTCGATATCGGTTTCCTCTATGATCTCGTCGATCAGATCGCGGTCGATGCCTTTTTCATAAAGCTTCTGGCGAATGCCTCTTTCACCCAGATGCTTGAGGTGGATCAGATCGGCGGTGTAGCGGCGCGCATAGCGGGCGTCGTCCACCAGTCCGAGCTCCTCCAGCCTTCCGACCGCCGCCTCTGCGACGTCCTCAGGATAGTCCTTTTTCAGCTTGTCAAGAAGCTCCCGACGGCTGTGATCGCGAAAGGAGATCAGCCACATCGCCTTGTCCTTGCACCGCTTGCGGTCTGAGTCCAGCACACACGCGTGCAGGTCGTCGTCGTCGATCTCCCGACCGACGTCAAAGCGATGGGCAAGCAGAACCTCGGTGTCGAGCTTCATAGCGAATTCACCGTCGATGTATAAGGCAGAGAGCCCCTTTTTGCGGGGCTCTATTGCTGTGATCTGCATCAGTCTTCGACTAAGATGTCAATTTTAGATTTTTTCTTGTCTGCCGCGGGAGCGGGAGCAGGTGCGGGCGCGGCGGCGGGGATCTTCGCTGCGGCGGCCTTAGCCGGCTTCTTGGCGCGGGTCTGCAGCTTGTCGACATTCGCCCACAGATCCTTTTCGATCTGCTCGCGCAGCTCGTCGTTGCTCTTCAGCAGCTCCTTGACGTTGTCGCGACCCTGTCCGAGACGGATATCACCGTAATTGAACCATGCGCCGGATTTCTGGATCACGTCAGCCTTGACGGAAAGGTCGATCAGCTCGCCGACGCGGCTGATGCCCTCGCCGTACATGATATCGAATTCCGCTTCCTTGAAGGGAGGTGCGATCTTGTTCTTGACGACCTTCGCGCGGGTGCGTGAGCCGATCATCTCGCCGTTGACCTTGAGGGTCTCGATGCGGCGGATGTCGATACGTACCGAGCTGTAGAATTTCAGCGCGCGGCCGCCGGGGGTGACCTCGGGATTGCCGTAGACAACGCCGACCTTCTCGCGCAGCTGGTTGATAAAGATCGCGACGCAGTTTGACTTGTTGATCGCGCCGGCAAGCTTTCTCAGCGCCTGCGACATCAGTCTAGCCTGCAGACCGACGTGGCTGTCGCCCATTTCGCCCTCGATCTCCGCCTTGGGGACCAGCGCGGCGACAGAGTCGATGACGATCACGTCGATCGCGCCGGAGCGGATCAGCGCTTCTGCGATCTCAAGCGCGTCCTCACCGGTGTCAGGCTGAGAAACCAGCAGTGAGTCGACGTCAACGCCGACAGCGGCGGCATAAACGGGGTCGAGCGCGTGCTCTACGTCGATGAACGCGACGTTGCCGCCGTCCTTCTGACCCTCTGCGATACAGTGCAGGGAAAGGGTCGTCTTACCGGAGGATTCCGGTCCGAAGATCTCGACGATCCTGCCGCGCGGCAGACCGCCGATGCCCAGCGCGATATCCAGCGACAGAGAGCCGGTGGATACGTGGCCGACGTTCATATGGGTGTTCTGACCGAGCTTCATGACGGCGCCCTTGCCGAACTGCTTTTCAATCTGCGATAAGGCGGTTTCCAGCGCCTTGTTTTTATCCAACGCCATAGTGATTTCTCCTTTGGTTCTGTTTATTTGACGGTAATATTATACCATGAAACTGTCGAATAATCAAGAAAAATTCGAACAAAATTTCTATTTATTTCCCTTTATAGACAGCGGTGATCGCCCGCCGGATGCCTTGGATATCCCAATATGCCTTGATATCGGTATACCCGCTTTCTGCCAGCATCCCGGCGATCGTGTCATACTGACCCTCGCCGATCTCAAAGGCGATGTATCCGCCCTGCTTGAGCTTCTTTGTCCACAGCCCGGTTATCAGCCGGTAAAAGGCGAAGCCGTCCTCGCCGCCGTCCAGCGCGAGCCGCGGCTCGTATTGTACCTCGCTTTGCAGCTCTTTGATCTCAGTTGAGCGGATGTAGGGCGGGTTGGAAACGATCAGATCCAGACTGCCGTCCGCAAAGTCCTCCGCACAGTCGCGCAGATCGGCATGGATCAGCCGTATCCGCGCGCTGTTCAGCGCCGCGTTGCGGGAGAGGTAGTCAAAGGCGATATCGCTTTTTTCCACCGCGCTGACGTGCGCATCGGAACGCTCCTTTTTCAGAGTGACGCCGATGATACCGGACCCGGCGCACAGATCGACGACCGCGGGGGAGGGGAGGGGCCTGATCAGCTCCAGCGCCGCCCGCGTCACTACTTCGGTGTCGTCGCGCGGGATCAGCACGCCCTCGCCGACAAGATAATCGCGCCCCATAAAGCTCCATGAACCGATGACATACTGTATCGGTTCACCGCTTGCTCTGCGGCGCGCGAGTCGTATTGCATTTTCAGCTGTTTCATCGCTGACCGCTTCCCCGCCGCGGGTGATCAGCTCCGGTCTGCCGAAGCCGAGCGCCGCACGGATGATATCCGCCGCGTCGGAGTCGGGATTATCGACGCCGGCGCGGGCAAGAAGGCTTTTCAGCGTGTTATTGAGCGCAAGAACAGTCATTGACAATATCCGAGCCGTCCTCGGGGATGACCGCCTTCATCGCGGTGATCGCGCATTCGATCATATCGTCGGTGGGCTCCTTGGTGGTGATGCGCTGTGCCCACAGACCGGGGGTCGCGAGAATGCGGGTCAGCTTGTTGTCGTGCTTACCGCACAGCTTGATGAATTCATAGCCCAGTCCGATCATCACCGGCAGCAGCAGGATACGGAACACGGGCCTGAGAAACGCGACGCCGAACGGCTCCGCGGGGATGAACATACCGACAAAAATACCCATCAGCAGGGTGACGACCAGGAACGAGGTGCCGCAGCGGGGATGAAAACGGATCTGCTTTCTGACGTTCTCGACCGTCAGCTCCTCGTCATTCTCATAGCAGAAGATGGTTTTATGCTCGGCACCGTGATACTGGAACACGCGCCGCATATCCTGCATGCGCGACACCAGCAGCATATAACCGAGGAAGAGCAGGATCTTCAGTACGCCCTCAAAGGCGGATTTGATGACCTGCACCGCGCCGGAGGACATATCCGCGCTGATATTGGGCTTGATGGTCCAGTCGTACAGGAAGGAGGGAAGAAAGACGAACAGACCCAGCGCCAGCGCGATGCCGAGGATGGTCGCGATGACCATGATGACGTTCATCAGCTTGTCGCCGAACTTGTCGTCCAGCCATTTTTCGAATTTGGAGGGCTCTTCTTCTTCCATATTGCCTGCTTCCATCGCTTTGTCGGCGGAAAGCCCCAGCGCCTTGTAGCTCAGACGCATGGAATCGATCATGCCGAAGATACCGCGGATCAGCGGGACGCGGAAGAATTTGCCGCGTGACGAAAAGGTTTTGATGGAAATATCCTCGGTGTAGATGGTTTCCTCGTTGACTCTGCACGCGACGGTGGTGCGCTTCGGACCGCGCATCATGATGCCCTCGATCAGCGCGGAGCCGCCGATGGAGGTGATGCGCTTCTGCTGTTTTTTATCAGCCTTTTTTTCTTGCTTTTTCATAGATGACCTTCTTGAATCGGCCGTTCCGATGACGGAAGACCTTATTTTGCGTGATCGGGATGGATCTCCGGCGGCAGAACGCCTTCAGAGCCGTCTGCGCTGTCAAGGATCGCTGCCTCGTTGTAGATCGGGAGCGTAATGGTAACGGTCGTGCCGACCTCGGGCGAGCTTTCGATATCCAGTGTACCCTTGTGCATCCGGATGATCTCGTCGGCTACCGCCAGACCGATGCCGGAACCGTTGATTTTCTGATTCGCCTTGTAGAATTTATCCTTGACCTTCGGAAGATCCTCGGGATTGATGCCGCAGCCGTTGTCGGCTACGACGATCTTGATGGTGTTTTCTTTATAGTCACGATAGACCTGAACGCCGATCATGCCGCCCTCCGGGGTGTATTTCAGGGCGTTGTCGATGATATTCAGGAATACCTGCTTCAGACGGTTGTGGTCGCCGTAGATGATCGGCATTTCCTCGGGATCATCATACAGCAGGTGCTTGCCCTCTGCGAGAGCGCGCTCCTTGAGCATATAGACCGCCTCGTCGATCTCGGCGAGGATGTCCATGCGTTCCATCTGCATGGTCAGTCTGCCGGACTGCAGCTTGGAGAAGTCCAGCAGCTCCTCGACTAAAGAGGTCAGGCGGGAGCTTTCCTTGACGATGACGCTCATACCTTTTTCGAGCGTGATGCGGTCGGGAACGCCGTACTGCATGGTTTCCGCCCAGCCCTTGATCGCGGTCAGCGGGGTGCGCAGCTCGTGCGATACGCGGCTGATAAAGTCATTTTTCAGCTTTTCATTCGCGTCCAGCTCCGCCGCCATATCGTTGATGCTGTCGCACAGATCGCCGATCTCGTCGTCGTACATCTTGTCGATTTTTGCGGAGAAATCGCCTTGCGCGATGCGCTTTGAGGTCTCGCTCATTTCACGGACGGGTTTGATGATTGAACGGATAAAATAGTAGCCGGAAAGAGCGACGACCGTAATAATGATCAGCCCGACGACAGCGGCGATCAGCGTATAAATGAAAATGCGGAAATCCGCGTTGCGCAGCGAGGATACATACCGCACCGCGCCGAGAGCCTCACCCTGTTCATTGCGGATAACGCGGGTGACGGCCATGATCTTTTCACCGGACTGCAGACGGCCGTTGTATTTGCCGATACCCTGATCGCTGACCAGCGCCTCGCGGTAATCGGGCATACTGGCGGCGTCGCCGACGGAAAAGCCCGTGGACGTCTGCACGACCCTGCCCGCAGAGTTGATCACCTGGATCTCCATCTCGTCCTTGTAGCCGAAGCCGGACGCGTATGCGGCGGCGGTATCGACAAAGTCGGTGGTGCTGGGGGAGAGATAGTTGGGGAAAACGGTGTTCAGCTCCTCGCATCTGGCGGTGAGAGCGTTTTCAACGGTAGCATAGCAAAGGGAGTGTACAGCGACAGCAAGGCAGACGACCAGTAAAATGATGATCGCCAGAATCACGCCGAAGGTGTTGATCAGCCAGCGTTTGGTGATGCCCTTGAACAATCCTGTCACTCCTTTCCTTTCGTTGATGATGGTAGTCGGCGGTCAGCGGTTCTGTTCTAAAACGCTTTGCGCTTTGGCAACAGAATCAGGTGAGGACAGAGTCCTCCCTCATAGATCCGCTAAACAGTATTCACTGATTGATTTGCCGCCGCTTATGCGTCCCATTTATAGCCGAGGCCCCATACGGTAACGATATACTTGGGATTGCTCGGCTCGTCCTCGACCTTCATTCTCAGTCTGCGGATATTGACGTCGACAATCTTTTCCTCGCCGACATACGCCTCGCCCCAGACATGGTTGAGGATATCGGTCCTGTCGAGAGCGACGCCGGGGTTGGAGAAGAAGTACTCCATGATCTGGAACTCGACCTGGGTCAGCTCGATCATTTTGCCGTTTTTCATCAGGGCGCGGTTTCTGAGGTTGAGGATGAAGATGCCGCTCTTGAGCTCTTCCTTAAAGTTGTTTTCGCTTCTCTGCTCGGCGAGAGACACACGGCGGTACAGCGAGTCGACGCGAGCGGTCAGCTCGGAGGGAGAGAATGGCTTTGTGATATAGTCGTCCGCGCCCAGCATCAGACCGGTGACCTTGTCCATTTCCTGGGTACGTGCGGAAAGCATGATGATGCCGATGCCCGAGTTCTTGTTTCTCAGCTCCTTGCAAACCTGAAGACCGTCGATACCGGGCATCATGATATCGAGGATCGCTACGTCAAAGTCGCCGCCGTGCTCTTCGTATTTCTGCAGCGCCATTTCGCCGCTGTCGGCTTCGACGACCTCGTAGCCGGCACGTCTGAGATTGATGACAACAAAGTCGCGGATGGCAGCTTCGTCTTCACAAACTAATATTTTTTTCATAAAAATAACCTCCGTTCAAGTTATATTCATTTCGATATGATATTTGAGAGGATCAGCTTTTGATCTGATCCTCGATCAAAACAAAGTTGTTGATGACCTCGTCGTCGGTATAGCCGTAAAAGCCCTCCACCGAATCGATGACGTAGGTGTAGACATAATCGCTGTTCTGTCCCGCGACAGCTTCAAGGACGGTGTCCTTATCATACGCGGATTTTTCGTACCGCTTGATCGTCAGCAGCCTTGAGGTGCGCTCGGGAGTGTTGCGCTTGTATTCCCACAGATAGACCGCCGCGGCGTTTTCGCCGATGTAGCGGGCGGTGACGATATCCGCGTGCTCGGGCGTCAGGTTCAGCAAAAAGCCGAGTCTGTCGCAGAGGATGGCGGACTGCTTGACCTCTAAGGACAGCTGTGAGTAATCGTAGCTGCTCCAGTCGATCCGGTCGCATACCGAGGAGCTTTCCTCGTTCTGCGCGTATTCCATCATATGGCACACCGGAATCTCTATCTTGCCGTCGCGGTCGATATCCGCCGAGGTGACGGCGGCGTCGCGCTTGGTTTTCTGGTAGCTGCTGCTGACATACAGCGGATTGACGATGCCGCGGGCGTTGTAGTCGTAGCACAGAAGTTGGGTGGAGTATTCTCCGTCGGCGCATTTCGCGTCGATGACCGCTCCGCTGACCTCGTCGCTGAGCTTTCCGAAGCTGAGGCTGATATATTCCCTGACATCGGACGCGACCTCACACGAGGACTGCTCGTAAAGCGAACCGCCGTTGTCGACCCACAGCCGCGCGGTGGGAAGGTTCTCGCCGTCGGCGATCGCGATGGTCAGCAGGTCGTTTTTTCCGTTGCCGTCAAAGTCGCGGATAAGATGCTCCGCGCAAAGGTTGACCAGATCGGTCTGCGCTGCGTCTCCGCCGATGCTGATGACGGTCATTGACTGCATCGCCGGCGTGCCGGGATAGCTGACGACGATCTCCGATGTGCCGTCGCCGTTAAGGTCGGCGAATTCCACGCGGTTCAGCCGCGGCGTGAACACCGAGCATTCCGATTTCATGGTATAGTTGAAGCCGTTGTTTTCGGCGATCAGGATCTTGATGTTCTCCTTGTCCGGCGAATACATCGCGACGGCGTCCTCGTCGTTGTCGCCGTCCAGATCATAAAAGATCACGGAGCTTTTATAGTCGCCCTCCTCGGGATAGATCATCTCATACCCGTTTGGGGCGTTGTGCTGGATCAGCTCCTGTATCTGAGCCTGATTTCCCTGCGCCTTGGGCGGCGTGAGAAGCTCCGCGCTGTTCAGGCCCAGCCCGCTGCAGCCCGTCAGCATCAGACAGACTGCCGCCGCGGCGATGACACGGCGTTTTTTCATGCTAAGCCTCCTCAAAGAAAGATAAGTGAAAATCAGGTGCGGGGGACCGCCTCCAGATATTTGATGGGGATGCCCTCGTCCGAGAACATTTTTTCATGCTCGGTGACGATGTTTCCGGTGACGGTGCTGTGATGCAGATCGCGCGTGATGAAGGTGATATCATAGCCTGCAAAGCGGAAGTATTCCAGACTGTCGTCGAACAGACCGTCGTCGTCTGTTTTGAAGAACACCTTTGCGTCGGGAGTGAGGAACTGCTTGTACATCAACAGCATTTTCGGATAGGTCAGGCGGCGCTTTTTGTGCTTGAGCCGCGGCCACGGATTGCAGAAGTTGATGTACAGCCTGCCGATGCCGTCCTTTTTTGAGATCACGCTGTCCAGCATCGCGACGTTATAGCGCACCAGGGCGATGTTGGTCGGGCTGTGCCCCTCTTCTTCAAAGAGCCTTTCGATATTGCGCCTGCCGACGCCCAGCATATCGTTCTTGATGTCGACGGCAATGTAGTTGACGTCAGGGTTGCGCCTTGCCTTTTCGGCGATAAAGGTGCATTTTCCGCAGCCTATTTCCAGCTCGATCGGGCAGTCGTTTTCGAAGAAGTCCCTCCAGCGTCCGCAATAGCTTTCGGGGTCCGTCACATAGTAACTGCACTGTGCCAGCTCAGGCTCCGCCCATTTCTTTTTTCTGATTCTCATAATCGCTCCATACCCTCATCAGCGTGCGGTTCATGCATACTATCACATCATATAGTAATACACACTACAATATTATAACAAATGCTTGTGGTTTTTGCAATCGTTTTTTTACATATATAGTGCAGAATTTTACAGACTTCGCGTTTTCTGTTAATTATTTGATAATATGGTTACCGGGATATTTCGGAACCGGCGCAAAAAATAAAAGCGCTTTCACCTTTGAAAACGCTTTTGAAAACGATTTTTTCCGGCGGCGGATCATCGATCGCACGCTCTGTACGGACAGCCGTTTCGTTCGCTGATGACCCATTCCACCGTCGGGAATTCCTCGGCGAGCATATCTCTGAGCGGTCGGATAACGACGTTTTCCGTCGGAAAATGGCCTGCGTCAAAGGCAGCGATCCCATGTGATACCGCCCACAGATATTGATGATGCTTCATCTCTCCCGTGACGAACGCGTCAAAGCCGTACCTGCTCGCGAGTGCCACGCCGTCGCCTCCGCCGCCGGAGGATACAGCGGCCTTTGTTACCCTGCCGTCCGTGAAACGCACCGACGGCGCGCCGAGCCGTTCCTTGACGAACGCGGCGAAAGCCTCTGCCGTCATCGCCTGCTCCGGCTCGCCGATCAGCAGGTAATCCTCCGGATAGAATTCTGTATTCTTCAGTCCCAGCGCCCTTGCGAGCTGTGTGTTCACACCCTCCTGAGCGCGGTCGAGATTGGTATGAAGGCACAGCGCCGCGATGCCGTATTGCGCGAGGGTATAGACTGCGTTGTCCGGCTGCAGAGAGCGCAGCGGTTCAAAGATGACCGGATGATGACTGACGATCAGCCCCGCTCCGATGAGCTTCGCTTCCTCTGCCGTTTCGGGCGTAATGTCCAGCGTCAGCAGGGCTTTGCCGATCACGGCGTCCTCCGTGCCGACCAGCAGCCCGATGTTGTCCCATTCGTCGGCCAGCTCATACGGCGCGATCTTCCGCGTATATTCCATGATTTTCCGGATAGTCGTCATGCTAACAGCTCCTCCAATCTTTCGATGACCGGCGCAAGCGACGGGTCGCCGATCTGCTGCTTTTTCAGCTTGTTCAGGCACTTTTTCAGGAAGCCGACGCTCGCCTCGTCGTCGGGGCGAAGCCTGCCGACGCTCGCCTCGTATAAATCGCATCCGCGCGGTATGCCGTCATAGCGAACGCGCATGACGGTGTAGTATTTCCCGCCGTCGAGGACCGCGCCCTGCTCTTCGATGGCAAAGCCGTTTTCCGCCAGCCATCCGATCAGCGCTTCATGCCGCGTCATCGGCTGGAGGATAAGGTTTTTCGATGCGTCCCGTATCCACGCGCACGCCGAAAGGATCGACGCGATCAGCTCGCCGCCCATCCCGGCGATCACGATGTCGTCGACCTCGTCCGCGCTCACCTGTGTCAAGCCGTCGGAAAGGCGCGTCGCGATACGCCCGCTCAGCCCGCTTTGCGCGATGTTTTTCTCAGCGGACCTCAGCGGCAGGGGATTGATATCGCACGCGAGCGCAGAAGGGATCTTCCCGCTTTTGCACAGCGCGATCGGCAGATAGCCGTGGTCGGTCCCGATATCCGCAAGGCGGCTGCCCTCGCGAACGTATTCCGCGCACAAGGACAGCCGCCCCTTCAGGTTCAGCAATTTCATTATTCGCCGACAGCGTCGTTCAGCGCCTTGACCAGTTGGTCTGCGTCCGCGCCGTGGACCATGCAGGCCTCCTCGATGCTTTCGCCGCGGGAAGCGGGACAGCCGAGGCAGTGCATGCCCATCGCAAGGAACAGCGGAGCGGTACCCGGGTACTTGTCCAGAACGTCGCCGATGATGGATTCTTTCGTGATCATAGTGATACCTCCTGATATTTTCTGCACTGTTATTGTACCACAGAACCCGCCGAAATACAATAGCATTTTGGATCGCGGAGCGCCGGTGTGTCATCTTTTTTGCGCAATGAAAAAAGCGCCCCGTGAGGAGCGCTGTTAGCAATACATATTATTCAGCTTGTGCCGCTTCTTCTGCTTCCTTCCTTTTAGCAAAACATTCGCTGCAATAGTAATCCTTGCCTTCCATCGGCTTAAATGGGATATGTGCTTCGCCGCCACAGTCCGCACACACGGTGGTGTGCATTTCACGATTCGCCCTGATTGCATTTTTGCGAGCAATACGGCAGTCCTTACATCGCTGAGGCTCATTTACAAAACCTTTCTCTGCATAGAACTCCTGCTCACCGGCCGTGAATACGAACTCGTTTCCACAGTCCTTGCAACGGAGAGTCTTGTCTTCGTACATAGCGTGTACCTCACTTTTTGGTATATTATTTACCCCGCGGCGGAGTTGCACCGTCTGATTTCTCTTCGGGGTGTATTACCTAGAAAGCTTTTGACGTATACGGGTCTGTGCATTGTCAATTGTCTTTAAGGATACATGGAGCTTGTCCGCGATTTCCTTGCGAGAGCAGCCGGAAAGGTGCAAAAGTGCTACTTGATACTCAAGGTCGGACAGCTTATCCTTAAGTATTTGATGAAGCGAGTGGATATATTCCTCCGTTTCTACGATTTCGGGCAGCGTGCTGTTCGTAGGATCGACAGCCTTACTCTCTTCATCCTCGATAGATATAATATTCTGTGTCGGTACCGATCGCTTGCTTGTCACATGTCTCAAAAGAGAGATGTAGCGATGCTCGATGCATACCATCGAATAGTTCTTGAAGCTCATCCCGCCGTCCTTGCTGTAGCTGCGGCAGGCGTTCAATAACGCGATCATGCCTTCCTGCACCAGATCGCTGCTGTCGATATCGGGCGACATCCCGCGGTACCGTTTGGCAGCGGAGGAAATCAACCCCAGATATCTCGACGCGATGATCTCAAAAGCGACGTCGTCGCCCGCATGAAAGCGAGCAAGCAATTCCTCGTCCGAGAGGCGTGCGTCAACACCGTCTTGGTGGTTTTTCAGGATAAAGCACCTCACAATATATTTATATAGGATAATAATAAACAAAAAGCGACTAAAAGTCAACAGATTTTTAAAAATATAATTATGCAGAAAATGAAGAGAATTCTCGAATTTTTGTGTATATTTACTAACTATTCCTCATAAAGTTTG
Organism: uncultured Eubacteriales bacterium; assembly: GCA_900315815.1. Taxonomy (GTDB): domain Bacteria; phylum Bacillota; class Clostridia; order Oscillospirales; family Acutalibacteraceae; genus Ruminococcoides. The sequence goes on along the minus strand of ONAS01000014.1, from coordinate 6,013 downwards.
GATATGCAAATGTCGGTATTTATGATATAATGAAAATAGAATCGAACATAAAAGCGATTTCGGGGGTTCTGAATGGTTGAAAAATGCAACAGTCTGGGCTTGTTCGGACTGAATACCTATGTGATAGAAACAGAAGCGGATCTGTCGCGCGGCATTGCGGCGTTCGATATCGTCGGCTTGCCGGACACGGCGGTCAAGGAAAGCCGCGACCGTGTCCGCGCCGCGATGAAAAACTGCGGCTTCGAATTTCCCAACTCGCGTCTGGTGCTGAATCTCGCGCCTGCCGACATCAAAAAGGAGGGGCCGCTGTACGATCTGCCGATCCTGGTGACGATCCTGCGCGCGATGCGCCACATCACCGCGAATATCGACGACAGCGCCTTCATCGGCGAGCTGTCGCTGTCCGGCGAGGTGCGCGGCATCAACGGCGTCCTGCCGATGGCGATCGCCGCCCGCAGTCACGGCTTCAAAAAGCTGTACGTCCCTGCCGTCAACGCGAACGAGGGCGCGGTCGTGGACGGTATCGACGTTTACCCGGTGCATACGGTATTCGAGCTTCTCGATCACCTGGCAGGGCGCGCACAGATAGAGCCGGCCGTTTTTCAGCCGACAAGCGAGCCGGAGCCGACCGCCCTCGATTTCTCTCAGGTCAAGGGACAAAACGAAGCAAAGCGCGCGATGGAGATCGCCGCCGCGGGCGGACACAACGTCCTGCTGGTCGGATCTCCCGGCGCAGGCAAAAGCATGCTCGCAAAGCGTCTTGTCACCATCCTGCCGGAGATGACCTTTGAGGAGACCATCGAAACCACCAAGATCCATTCCATCGCCGGCACGCTGAAAAAGGGTGCAGGTCTGCTGACGACCCGTCCGTTCCGTGCGCCCCATCATACGATCTCCCGCATCGGACTCACCGGCGGCGGCACTACGCCCAAGCCCGGCGAGATCTCCCTCGCGCACAACGGCGTGCTGTTCCTCGACGAGCTGCCGGAATTCTCCCGCGCAACGCTGGAGGTACTGCGCCAGCCGCTGGAGGACGGCGTCGTATCGATCGCCCGCGCCAACGGCACCTATACCTATCCCTCGGCGTTCATGCTGATCGCCGCGATGAACCCCTGTCCCTGCGGCTATTACAACCATCCGAAAAAGGAATGCACCTGTACCGATAACGCGGTGCATAAATATCTCAACCGCGTATCCGGACCGCTTCTGGACCGCATCGACATCCATATCGAGGTACCGCCCGTCGAATACGACGATCTGACCGCCAAATCCGGCGAGGAGCAGAGCGCCGATATCCGCCGCCGCGTCAATGCCGCCCGCGCTATCCAGACAGCGCGCTTTGCGGGTACCGCGACCTCCTGCAACGCCCGCATCGAGGCGGCGCAGTTCGATAAGGTCTGCGTGCTGGATGACCGTGCCGACCGCATGCTGAAATCCGCCTTTGACAGGCTCAGCCTCACCGCCCGCGCCTACGACCGCATCATGAAGGTCGCCCGCACCATCGCCGATCTCGATCACAGCGAGATCATCCGCGCCGACCACATCGCCGAGGCGATCCAGTACCGTTCTCTCGACCGCAAATACTGGAACAGCTGATGTGCTGTCCGTTCATGCGTCACCCCCCTTCCGCCGTATACGGAAAACCGTGTGCGGCGGATTTTGATTACAAAATAATTACACAGAAGAATAATAATTATAGAAATTTCCAACATACCACCCGAAAAATTACATACAATATCACCAAAATTGATTACAAAAAGGTATTAAGGTTGACTTTGACACTCCTTTGTATTATCTTTATTATAACGCAGTATCCCATTGCGTTGTTTTGTGGTACAACGATTTTGTTGAAAAATGCAAGGATTATCCCCTCATACTACCTGTCCTTGTTCCGATAGAAACTCTCAGGGAGTGTACGATTTGGAAAAAATTATGATTACAGGCGGCAAGCCTCTCTTCGGAGAGGTCACTGTCAGCGGCGCCAAAAACGCCGCCGTGGCGATCATCCCCGGCGTTGTTCTGTGCGATGAGCCCTGCCGCATTGAAAATATCCCGAATATCTCCGATGTTACCGTTATCGCCAACATCCTCCGCGATCTGGGCGCGATGGTACGCCGTGTCGACAAGAACACCCTTGATATCGACCCCCGTCCCATCCAGACCTACAAGGCGACCGAGGACAGCGTCCGCAAGATGCGTGCGTCCTATTATCTTCTGGGCGCGCTGCTCGGACGCTTCCATAAAGCAAAGGTCGCGCTTCCCGGCGGGTGCAATTTCGGCGTGCGTCCGATCGACCAGCACCTTAAGGGCTTCCAGCTGATGGGCGCGAAGAACGACCTGATCAACGGCGCGATCATCGAGCTTGACGCCTCCGAGTCCTTCCACGGCGCGCGTATCTATTTCGATACCGTTTCCGTCGGCTCGACCATCAACGTCATGCTTGCCGCGGTCAAGGCAGAGGGTCAGACCATCATCGAGAATGCCGCCAAGGAGCCGCATATCGTAGACCTTGCGAACTTCCTCAACTCTATGGGCGCGAACATCCGCGGCGCCGGTACCGACGTCATCAAGATCCGCGGCGTGGAGTATCTGCACGGCGTGACCTATTCCATCATTCCCGACCAGATCGAGGCGGGCACCTATATGGCGGCCGCCGCGGCGACACGCGGCAGGATCACCGTCCGCAATATCACCCCCAAGCATCTGGAGAGCATCTCCTCCAAGCTGTGTGAGATGGGATGTGAGATCGACGAATACGACGAAGCGGTCATCATCGACGCCACCAAGCGTCCGCTCAACCGCGTGAATATCAAAACCATGCCGCATCCCGGCTTCCCGACCGACTGTCAGCCGCAGTTCGTCGCGCTGCTGACCACCGTCAAGGGGACCTCGATCGTCAATGAAAGCGTCTGGGATAACCGTTACCAGTATGTCAGCGAGCTTGTCCGCATGGGCGCGAATATCTCCGTCGAGGGCAGACTGGCGATCATCGAGGGCGGACACCTGACCGCCGCACCCGTCAAGGCGACCGACCTGCGCGCAGGCGCGGCGATGCTGATCGCCGGCTTGGTCGCGGACGGTACCACCAGCATCAGCAATATCAGCTATATCGAGCGCGGCTATTCCGACGTTGTGACCAAGTTCCAGTCGCTCGGCGCGGACATCAAAAAGGTCTATTTTCCCGACGACGGCGCCGCCGCGACAACCGCATAACAACAGCTTATGAAAGGGCACTTAGGTGCCCTTTTTCCTTGCAGGGGAGGAGCATCCTCCTCAAAAACAGCATTCCGGAGAACACACATGGCAAAGATCGTACCTCTTTTTTCGTCCAGCAAGGGCAATTCCTATTACATACAGGGCAACGGGACGGCGATCCTGATCGACGCGGGCCGCAACCTCAAACAGCTTGAGGCGGCGATGTCGCTCAACGGGCTGTCGCTGCGCGACGTCCGCGCGCTGTTCGTTACCCACGAGCACACCGATCATATCAGCGCCCTGAAGGTACTGCTCAAGCGATATGATATCCCGCTTTACGCGACGCGCGGTACGCTCGACGAGCTTGTCCGTACCGACAAGGTCCCCGCCTGCGCGCGGCTGAATGTGATCGAGGATATCGTCGAGACCGCCGATTTTCGTGTCGAGCGCGTCGAGACCTCTCATGACGCCGCCGAAAGCTGCGGTTATTTTATCGAAACACCCGACGGCCGCCGCGCAAGCATCGTCACCGATACCGGCTATCTGACCGACAGCGCGAAGGCGGCGATCTCCCGCTCTCACCTCGCCGTCGTCGAGTCCAACCACGATGTGAACATGCTTAAAAGCGGTCCCTATCCCTATCCCATCAAGCGTCGCATCCTCTCCGATTACGGCCATCTTTCCAACCCCGACTGCGCCGCGGCGCTGCCGTCCTTTGTTCAGGCGGGACTGACGCGCATCCTGCTCGGCCATCTCAGCCCGGAAAACAACCTTCCGTCGATCGCCGTCAGCGAGGCGATGCGCTCGCTCAGCGCGGCGGGAATGACGGCAGACAGCGATTACATCATCGACGTCGCGCCGATGGAGACCGACCGCAGATCCATGCTGTTTTAGGTGATGATATGCTGAACGTGAATATCATCTGCGTCGGCAGGCTGAAGGAAAGCTACCTGCGCGGCGCGGTCGAAGAATACACAAAACGGATGAAACCCCTGTGCAGGCTGAGCGTGATCGAACTTCAGGAGGAGCGCGTGGGGGAGAACCCCTCCGCCGCGGAGCTTCAGCGGACGGTCGAAGCCGAAAGCGCGCGCATCATGCAGAAGCTCGGCAAAAGCGACTATGTCGTCGCGATGTGCGTCGAGGGCAGAAACATCAGCTCCGAGGAGCTGTCCGCAAAGATCGAGAGCATCCAGCAGCAGGCGGGCACCGTCGACTTTATCATCGGCGGCTCGTGGGGGCTGTCCGACGCGTTGAAGGCGCGCGCCGATTTCCGGCTCAGCATGGGAAAGATGACCTTTCCGCATCAGCTGTTCCGCGTGATGCTGCTCGAGCAGATCTACCGCGCGTTCCAGATCTCGCGCGGCACGAAATATCACAAATAGTCAGAAATACAACCGAAAGAGGGTGAGCATATGGCGTTTGACGGCATTATGATGACGATGGTCAGAAAAGAACTGAAAGACAAGATGACCGGCGCGAAGGTCAACCAGATCTACCAGCCCGCGCGGGATGAACTGGTATTCGCCTTCCGCACCCCCGACGGCGTGAAAAAACTGCTGATCCGCCTGTCCGATTCGCCGCGCGTCCATATCTCCGCCTGTTCGATAGAGAACCCGCCCGTCCCGCCGATGATGTGCATGCTGCTGAGAAAGCGCCTCGGCGGAGCGCGTCTGACCGACGTCATCCAGCCGAAGAACGAGCGCGTGCTGTGTCTGTGCTTCGACGCGCTCAATGAGATCGGCGATCGCGAACAGCTGCACCTTTATATCGAGATCATGGGACGCTACTCCAACGCGATCCTCACCGACGGCGGCAACAGCGTGATCGATTCGATCAAGCGTATCGATTTCTCCGAGTCAGAGGAGCGTGTACTCCTTCCGAAAATGCCCTACGAGCTGCCTGCCATGCAGGACAAGCTGTGCATCGAAGAGGCGTCGGTTTCCGATATCTGCCGCCGCATCATCGATCTCGGCGGCGACGACAGAGCGATCCTGAATACGATCCAGGGCGTTTCCCCGTTGGTCGCCCGCGAGCTGGCGTACCGCGCCGAAGCAGAAGGTCTGGACGCGGTGATCGAACAGCTCAAGGCAGCGGTGGAAGCAGGCGCCGGACAGCCGACGCTGGTTTATAAGACCGACGGCTCGCCGATGGATTTCTCCTTCATGGATATCCGCCAGTACGGCGGCGCGCTGGAGGTGCGTCATTTTGACAGCTGCGGAGAATTGCTCGACGCGTTCTATTCCGAGCGCGACCGACTTGCACGCATGAAAGCAAAGTCCGCCGATCTCAGCCGACTGCTGTCGAATACCGTCGACCGTTTGTCCCGCAAGATCAATCTGCAGAAGGCGGACCTCAAAAAATGCGCCGACCGCGAACAGCTCCGCATCCGGGGCGATCTGCTGCAGGCGAACCTTTACCGCATCGAAAAAGGGGCGTCCTCCGTGACGGTCGAAAACTACTACGCAGAGGACAACGCGCCGATCACCATCCGCCTCAATCCCGCGATCTCGCCCGCGATGAACGCCCAGCGTTACTATAAGGAGTACAACAAGGCAAAGACCCGCGAGGCGATGCTCACCGAGCAGATCACCAAGGCGACCGAGGAGCTGCAGTATATCGAGAGCGTGCAGGATGAATTGTCCCGCTGTGAGACAGAGGCGGAGCTTGCCGCCATCCGTGCCGAGCTGCGCGAGCAGGGTTATCTGCGCGCACAGAAGGGCGCTTCGGCAAAGCGCAAGGACAAGCCGCTCCCGCCGATCGAATACCAAAGCGCCGACGGCTTCCGTATCCTCGTCGGGCGCAATAATGTCCAGAACGA
>ONAS01000112.1 GCA_900315815.1 uncultured Eubacteriales bacterium | reverse complement strand
AAGCGATTTTGATAAACATGTCCATATCTGTTTTCTCCTTTGGATGTATGATACCTATAATGATCCGAGAAGCTTCTCGGCATTTTTACCGAAGATCAGCGCCTTTTCATTGTCCGTCAGACCGGGCAGCGCCTTGAAACGCTCGACATACGCCTTCTGATCGTTCCACGGCGAATCGGTCGCGAAAAGGATCTTGTCCGCGCCGTGATTTTTGATGATGCGGACGATCTGTTCATCCGACGCGTCGCTGAAATCGCCCAGATCGCTGAACGAACAGCTGATGTCGATATAGCAGTTCTGACCGACCAGATATTTTTCCACGTCTGCCTGCAGATGATTGCCGCCCAGATGCGCAAATACAAAGAACGGCTGCGTAAACTGTGTAACGGCACGGACCTTGTCCAGCATCGCCCTGCCCTTGTCGGGAGGACAGTGGATGACGTCGTAGGCGGGATCCTTGCCCGCGTGAGTGATCACGATGAGACCGCGCTGCTGCGCCTCGGTCACGATACGGATATACCGCTCGTCGTCGATGAAGGTCTCTGAATAATCGGGGTGGATCTTGATGCCCTTGAAGCCGTTCTCCTTAAGATAATCGAGCTTAGCGGGGATGTCGTCGTCATCGGGGTGGATCCCTCCGAATGAAATGACATTGTCGTATGTATCGTTGATATGTTTTGCGAATCCGTTGACCGTATCGAACTGTCCCTTGCGGGTGTTGACCGGCAGGATCACGCTTTTATCGACGCCCGCCTGTGCTATGCTGTTCAGCAGACCGCTGAGCGTTCCGTTCGTGTGACTCTGAACGCCCGGCACATTTCCGAGCGCCGCGATGATGCGCTCCGCCATCGGGTCGGGATAGACATGTGTGTGAAAATCTATGATCATAGTTACCTTCCAAAGCATTTGCGGGGGAGGACTCGTTCCTCCCGGAATACCGCCGACCGTTATTTCTGCACAGTGTCGACAGCCTCTACATTCTAGCACTTTAACGGTTTAAAGTCAAGAAGATTTAAAGAATTAAAGCTGTTTACTTCGTACATTTTGTGGGACGATTTTTGTGCAAGATGTATATATAGTGTTTCGATCAGAAAAATAATAGAGAAATACCCATCCGCGTCGATGATTTGTATTGATTTTCCCGCGGATTATGGTAAAATTGAATTGTAAAAATATGGTAAAGGAGCTGTTATCATGGCAGTAAATCTTAGAAAAGTCGGTATTGTCGGCTGTGGCTTTGTCGGTTCCGCTACGGCGTTCGCGCTGATGCAGAGCGGTTTGTTCTCGGAGATCGTCATGCTCGACGCGGATAGAGCGAAGGCGGAGGGCGAGGCGCTGGATATCAGCCACGGTCTGCCGTTTGCCAGTCCCGCATCCATCTATGCGGGCGACTATGACGATATCGCCGACGCGTCCATCGTGATCATCACCGCGGGCGCGGCGCAGAAGCCCGGCGAGACCCGTCTCGATCTGATCAAAAAGAACGTCGGCATCTTCAAGTCGATCATCCCCCGGATCGCGGAGCGCAATTTCAAGGGCATCCTGCTGATCGTCGCGAACCCCGTCGACGTCCTGACCTACGCGGCGAAGAAGCTGTCCGGTCTGCCGGATGACCGCGTTTTCGGATCGGGCACCGTTCTGGATTCCGCCCGTCTGCGCTACAATCTCAGCACGCATCTCGGCGTCGATCCGCGTTCTATCCACGCGTTCATCATCGGCGAGCACGGCGACAGCGAGTTTGCCGCATGGAGCAGTGCCAACGTGTCCGGCATCGAGATCAGCCATTTCTGCGAGATGCGCGGCTATTTCCATGACCACGACGTCGCCAAGGAAAACATCGCCGACGAGGTCAAAAACGCCGCCTATGATATCATCAGCAAAAAGCACGCGACCTATTACGGCATCGCGATGTCCGCCAAGCGCATCTGCGAGGCGATCGTCCGCGATGAAAAATCCATCCTGCCGGTATCATCAATCCAGCACGGCCGATACGGCATCAACGACGTTGCGCTGTCCGTTCCCGTGATCGTCGGCAAGGACGGCATCGAGAGCGAGGTACCGTTTGCTTTGAACGAGAGTGAGATCAGCAAGCTCCGCGAATCTGCAAAGACCCTGAAGGAAGTCATCAAATCCTGCGATCTGGATGAGGAATGATTGGATAACGCATTGAAACATTTTGGCTGTCCGGATCGTTAGTATATCAGAAACTGATTCCGACATGAGGTGTTGATATGAAACGCAGATCATTATCGTTCATCGCGATCCTGTTTTTGATCCTCCCGCTGACGGTGCTGACTGCCTCTGCCGACGCAGGACTCAAGCAGATACTGACCGTGAAGGTCGAGGGCGTGACTTCGCCGTGTTATTTTACGATCCTCAGATCGGCTGAGCAATATGAGTACGATCGTCCGTATGAGGGTGACGAGGACCGCAAAGACCGTTTTATCTTTGATGTGAACGATATAGAAGAGGGCGGGAAGACTCCGGATCCGTCGGATATGGATACGGCGTACCGGCGCTTCAAAGAGTACCGGGATCCCGACGGCTATCTGTTCATCGGTCAGGGCGCCTATCTTGCGGAGGACGGCTCCTTTGAGACCTACTCCGTGCCGTATCATTACAAGGTTCTGATGTATTGTCCCGCGAGCGATACGCTGTCGGTCAGCGGAAAGCTCGCCGCGCCCAATCTTTTCACCGAGGCTTCGATCAAGGCCGATCATGACAAGATCGTGAGCGCATCGTATTCCGCGGTATCGAGATTGTTGGACTCCCTCACAGGCTTCATCCAACCGCTCAACTCGATGATCGTCACGATCATCATCGAGCTGTTGATCGCCCTGTGCTTTCTGTTCACAAAGGGCAAGCAGATCCGCACTGTCATCCTCGTGAATCTCGTCAGTATAACGCTGCTGAATATGTCGCTGCTGATCTTCAATCCTCCGGTCTACGGCAGCCTGTTCTCGTTCCCGTACGCGCTGTTCGAGATCATCGTGACCGCCGCCGAAGCGGCTGCGTATCTGTATTTCCTGCCGAAGTACAGCAAAGGCAAGCCTGCCCCGAAGTGGCGGATCATCACCTATGCGGTCGTCGCGAACCTCGCGACCTACGCCTTTGCGGCGCTGGTGCCGGGCTACTACATGCTCGCCCCGCTGATGCTGTTTTTCGGATAATTATCACTGTCATAAACAACAAATGACCGATGCGCTGCGCATCGGTCATTTTTATCTGTATTATTATTCTGAAAAAGAATTATACTAGTTTTCAATAGAAAGAAGACAATTATTATTGAGGATGGTTTTCGCAAGACAAGGCGAAGGACGCCGCTAGGCTGGCGCCTAGTAAGGACGA
>ONAS01000018.1 GCA_900315815.1 uncultured Eubacteriales bacterium | reverse complement strand
ACTGTATTCACTGTGTACATGCAGGTGTGTAAACGACATGTTATTCCTCAGTATTCAAATGATAAGGCAGTTATTTCTCTGTCACAACGGCATGAAAGCTGCCGTCCTTCACGATGATCTTCAGCGGATCGCCGACCTCCACGTCATCGACCGACAGAATGTCGGCGTCTGCGCCGGTGATACGCGCGTAGCCGCGGTTCAGCACGGCGATCGGATTGAGCGCCTCAACCTTGGAGAACAGCTCCTGTGAGGCGGCAAGGGTCAGCTGATATTGATGGGACGCGGCATTCATGGCGCGCAGGCTCATCGCGTCGAGCTGTTCGACCATGCGGTCATACATGATCTTGGGCGAATGCGCGTCGATGATGCGCTTCAGCTTCTCGATATGATCCTCATGCAGTGTGATATCCGCCAGGATCGCGTCAGACGCTTTGCTCATCATGGCATACGCGGACGCCATCAGCTCTGCGCCGTTCGGTACCGCAAGCTCCGCAGCGGCTGACGGCGTGGGAGCGCGCAGATCGCTGACAAAATCACAGATGGTCACATCGGTCTCATGACCGACGGCGGAGATCACGGGTACACGGCAGTGATAGATCGCTCTGGCGAGCTCCTCGTCATTGAAAGCCCACAAGTCCTCCATCGAGCCGCCGCCGCGCCCGATGATGACGACGTCCGCCGCCATATGCTCGGAAAAGGTGTTGACCGCCTTCACCAGCTGAGCGGGCGCGCCGTCCCCCTGCACCAATACCGGCGCCAGAACGATGTCGACGACGGGGTATCTCCGGCGGATGATATCCAGAATATCCCTCAGCGCCGCGCCGGTCGGCGAAGTGATCACGCCGACGACACGCGGCATGGCAGGTATCTCTTTTTTATGAGAGGGATCGAACAGTCCCTCGGCTTCCAGCTTCTTTTTCAGCTGTTCCAGACGCAGGGCAAGCACCCCGACGCCGTCGGGCTGCATATCCTCGACCTTGAGCTGATACTGTCCCATCGGCTCATACACGGTCACCTGAGCGCGCAGGATCACCTTCATGCCGTCCTCGGGACGGAATCGCAGATTTTTGACGTTTCTGGAGAACATCACCGCCCTGACGACGCCCTTGCTGTCCTTGAGCGAGAAATACAGATGGCCGCTCTGCGCGTTCGGGCGCAGATTGGACAGCTCGCCCTCGATGAAGATCATCTGCAGCTCGGGATCGGTCTCGATCATGCCCGCGATGCGGGAATTCAATTGTGATACGGTATATACCTTGGGTGTGATCATACGTTATCCTTTATCGAAGCGAGTACGGCTATACCCGCGGCATTGTCACAGGAATATTCGGGAAGGGCAAAAAGGCAGTCGCTCCGTGCTGTCAGTCTCTCTCTGATTATCGAGTCCGACATCACGCCGCCCGCATAGACAAACGGCAGATCTCCGAATTCCTCTCGGATCCTCTCGCTCATTTTCTCAACTGCGCCGCAGATGAATTCGATGATAAAGCGAGCGATATACGCGGGGCTTTTCCCTTCATCCATCAGCTTTTTCGCCATATTCTCACCGCCGCTGAGACAGCAGTCGGCGCCTTTTAAGGTCACCTTCGGTTTGATCCTCTCGTCACAGCACAGCGCGAGCTTCTCCAACTCCTTCCCGCAGGGAAACGGCACCCCGAGCATCACGCCTGTTCTGTCGATCAGCTGACCGGCATTGAGGTCAAGCGTCTTCGCGATCAGCCGTGTATCGAGAAAACCGCCGTCCGTATTGACGGCAAGCGCCTCGGTGGTGCCCCCGCTGACATGGAAAGCGATATGCGGCTGATCGATCAGATCGAGCCTGCCGATGCTGTACAGCGCGGCGGCGATATGTCCCTGCTGATGGGAAAATGTATAAAACGGCACGCGCATGCTCTGAGAAAGCACTCTCGCGGCGGTCAGTCCGACGGTAAAGCATGGCATGTAGGAGCCGTCGACGGCTCTCGGTCTGGAAGAAACGCCGATCGCGCGGATATCGCCCGCGTATTCGGCAAACGCCTCTTCAAATAGCCCCGGCAGCTGCTGAACATGATGAAAGACCGCATCGCTCTGCCGCAGTCCCAGCTCGCCTTCCCTGACGGGCAGCAGCTTGCGCTTTGAGATCACCGACCCGTTTTCGCTGTCATACAAGCAGACGGAGGTAGTATAATTGCTGGTGTCCAGCCCCAGATAAACACTCATAATGATTTTGCGACGGAACCCAGCAAGCCGTTGACAAAGGCGGCGTCTTCCTTGACGGTATACTTTTTGGACAGCTCGACCGCCTCATTGACGGATACGGCGACAGGCACATCCTCGCGGTACAGCATCTCATAGACCGCCAGCCGCAGCAGTGCCAGCGATACCTTGGAGATACGGGTGATCTTCCATCCGGATCGCAGATTGCCGGAGATCAGCGCATCGATCTCCTCCTGATGCTCGCGGACCCCTTTTGCGCACTCTACGGCGTAATCGCTGAGGAATTCATCTCTGGCGTCGCCGGCGTTATCGGCAAGCTCGTCGATATCGGTATCGGAAAAGAGCATTTCAAAGCAGAGGATGAACGCCTGCTCGCGCATTTTATATCTGGAAATATTGTTTCTGTCAGCGTCTGTCATATTCATTTCACACATAAAAATCCCTCATTTCACTTATCAATTTATTATAGCATATCACCGCTGTTTTGTAAACCGCAAAATCATCTGAGGGCAGAAATGGGCAGGTTCAAAAAATATGTTTTGCCGCCTAAATTTTTGATATGGTCATTTTTTATCGCACATTCCTTTTTTTATCTTCATAGTATAATCCAAAAGACTTTTCGCATTGCAAAAACGGACGAAAAATCGGCGATTTTAAGCGATTTTTTATCAATTTCAAAGAAATGAAAAGAATGTAAAATTAAGAACAATTTTGTTGTTGAAATCCATTGTGAATAATGGTAAAATATTTGTGCTAAAAAATATTTGTCAGTTAATGAGGGAAGGTTTATGGCTACAACTGCGTTTTATTCTAATAAAAATGAAATATATAACACCTATGACGGCAACGATCTGGGATTCACCTATTCTCCGGAAAGAACGTCCTTCAAGGTATGGGCGCCCTCTGCGGAGCAGGTACTGCTGAAGCTCTATACCACCGGCTCTTTCCACGAATCCGGCGCTCAGGTACTGGGCATCAAGCAGATGCTGCTGGATGAAGCGACCGGCGTCTGGAGCGCTTCGGTAGAGGGCGATCTCAACAGGATCTACTATACCTTTGTCGTCAAAACCGAAAAAGGCACCCACGAAACTCAGGACGTCTACGCAAAGGCTGTCGGCGTCAATTCCGCGCGTTCCATGGTCGTCGATCTCGGCGCCACCAACCCCGAGGGCTGGGAAAACGACCGCCACGTCTTTCCGGACAAGCCGAACGACGCGATCATCTGGGAGGTACATGTCCGCGACTTCTCCACCTCCGATACCTCCGGCATCAGCAAGGAACACCGCGGTAAATTCCTCGCGTTCACCGAAAAGAACACGGTGATCCCCTTCACCGATTATCCCACCTGTGTCAGCTATCTCAAAATGCTCGGCATCACGCATGTCCAGCTCAATCCCGTATTCGACTTCGGCTCTGTCAACGAGATCACCGGCGTCGATTACAACTGGGGCTACGATCCGGTCAACTACAACGTTCCGGACGGCTCATACTCCACCGATCCCTATCACGGCGAGGTTCGTATCCGTGAGTTCAAGGAAATGGTGAAATCTCTGCACGAGGAAGGCATCGGCGTCATTATGGACGTCGTTTACAACCACGTTTTCTGTACGGCGACCTCTCCCTTTGAGATGACCGTCCCGGGCTACTATTTCCGTATGCAGGACGGCAGATTCCTCAATTCCTCCGGCTGCGGCAACGTCACCGCCTCCGACAAGGTCATGTACCGCAACTACATGGTCAATTCCCTGAGATACTGGGCTGAGGAATATCATATCGACGGCTTCCGTTTTGACCTCATGGCATGCCATGATATCGAAACGATGAATATCATCCGCGAAGAGCTGGATAAGATCGACAAGCGCATCCTGATGTACGGCGAGCCATGGACTGCGAACGACGGCGAAAACGGTATCTCCGGCGAGGATTGCTGCAACAAGACCAACGCGAAAAAGCTCTCCAACCGCATCGGCATGTTCAACGACGACATGCGCCACGGCATCAAGGGCGGCTCCGACGACGACAGCAAGGGCTTTATCCAGGGCTCGTCCCACAGCGCCTACAACGTCATCGCCGGTCTGATGGGCGCTTCCTCCGTCACCTTCGGCAACTGGGCGAACGTTCCTTCCCAGTGCATCACCTACGATTCGGCGCACGATAACCTCACCTTGTTCGACAAGATCCTCAAATCCAACTGGTGTGATGATTTCCAGTCCACCGATATGCTCTATATCCGGCAGAACATGCTTGCCGGCGCGATGATCCTGATCTCGCTCGGCATCCCGTTCATGCTCGCGGGCGAGGAATTCGCACGTTCCAAGCACGGCGACCACAATTCCTACAAGTCCCCCGACTCCATCAACTCCATCAACTGGACGCGCACCATCCGCTATAAACCGCTGGTGGACTACTACAAGGGTCTGATCGAGATCCGCAAAGCCTTCTCCCCCCTGCGCGATAACACCACAAAGGCAGTCAACGATTCCTACATCGTCTATAACGGCACCATCATTTCGCTGACCATCAAGAACGATACCGAGGGCGAATGGAAAATGCTCTCCCTGGTCCTCAACAATACCGACCACGCCGCTCAGGTAGAATTGAAATCACAGTATGAGCTGCCGCAGACATGGTACGTTCTGGCAAACGACATGGACGCGTCCGATAAGGCAATCGCCGAATTCAGTCTGGAGGATACCATTCCCCCGCATTCGGCAATGGTTCTTGTCGACAAGGAAAGCTACGACAAGCTCGCTGAAAAAGAAACAAACGAATAATCCCACATACGGCAAAACGGGCGATCAGATCGCCCGTTTTTTTGTTTGCTCATTTATCAAAGCTCCACGATCACGATATCGTTGAACGCGACGTCCGTCTGGCTCATGACGACGTCCTTGATGATCAGCGGCGAATCCTTTTCCATATCCGCCTCTCTCACACTGACGGTACAGCCGCCGTCCGATAAAAAGCACAGCGCGTCGGTAAAGCCCTTGGTGATCAGGATATTCTCGATATTGCTCTGCGACATGATGCGGCGTTCGATCACGCCCGCCTGACGCGCCGCCTCTGCCTTTGCCTCGTCTGAGCTGTCGGACAGCGACAGGATGTTTTTGGCGGAATCCAGCGCCTTATCCTGCGCCTGAGACCGCTCCGTGCGGATCTTCGCCAGCTTTTCCTGCGGGGTCAGCTCACCCTTCTTCGCTTCATCGGCGGTCGCTTCAGCGTCACGGCTGACATAGGTCGCCGCGCCCAGCTCCTTGGCGGTCGGCTTCACGTTCCCCGAATCCGAGAACCGCCAGTTGATGAACACCGCCGCGCCCAGCGCAAGGATCAGCGCCGCTCCCAAAATATGCTTTTTCTGAATCTTCATATGCTTCTCCTTAACCCAGTTTTGTGATATATACTCTGTCCGACGATACAGACAGCGATCTGGTGACAGCGCCCATGACCCGATCGATGACCACCGGATCATCACCGCCGTCACAAACGATCACCACGCCGCGGACGGTCGGCTCAATGCTCTTGGTTTTGGTATCGGAGTTCGTCAGGTACACGTTCTCTCCGCTGTTATCCATCGTCAGAAACACCTTGACCTCCCCTACCCCGTCGATCTGAGATACGATATCCAGCAGCTGTTCCTTCAGCTGCGCAGAATACTCCTCCGCCGACGGCTGGTGCCGGAACACGCTGAGATCGACCGTCGACGACAGCAATATCATCACGATAGCCGCCGCTCCGATGGTCACCGCCGCTCTGAGGAATTTTTTACTCCTCACCAGCTCGCTGTACTTCTTTTTCCACATAAACACGCGGCTCCTTTGATAAATTCCCGTATACGATCTGTTCGACCTTCTGCTTTTTGAAGAAGTCGTCCTCACTAATATATATGACGACGTCCTCGACGAATATTCTGCCCTCATCGGTTATTTTCAGGCGCAGCCGGATATCCTTTGCCTCGATGTCCTCCGATCTCAGCAGTTCATCCGTTGCCGCGACCAGATTCTCGGCCGTTTTCTGCTTGACTGCCTCGTTGAGATCCTCAACGGACGTCTCCGGTACGGCGATCTCGCCGAGATCCGGATCGCCGATCTGCAGTGAGATCCCTTTTACGGCGGCGATCAGCGAAGCTGTCACGAACAAGCCGATCACAAAGCCGAAGATCCTGCGGGTACGCTTCTGCGGCAGGAACAGCGAGATGATCGTCACCGCCACGCTGATATAGCACACCGTCAGGGCAAGATGAGATAACACGCTCATGAGCCGCCTCCGACTGCCATCAATGCGCCTGTCGCGATCAGAAAGACCGACGCGAGCGATACGATCAGCGCAGTCAGCACCGACAAGACTGTCGATATCGATCCGAGCACCGTCGTCACGGAACTCACCCCGAAGGTCTCGGCGGCGGTTTTCGCGGCAAATACAGACAACTGCCACAGGATGACCTGCGTGATCAGCGGCAGGAAGGTCAGCAAAACCGCAAGAATGACGAACACGCCGATCCCCGAACGCAGGAGGTTCACGCTTCCCTGAATGGCTTTGTACGCCTCAGAAACAGACGCGCCGACCACCGGGATAACCGAGCTGAGCGTAAAGCGGACAGCCTTTGAAGCAACGGAATCGGCGGCAGAGGCCGCAAAGCTCTGTATCGACAGGATCGCGGTGAATATCGACATGGCAAACGTGAGCGACCATTTCATCAGCTTTGCCAGCAGCTCACAGATACCGCTGAGCTTCACCCGCTCGCTGATCGCCGATGAGACCGACAAGGCGAGAAATATATGCAGCAGAGGCGCAAAGAATGCCCCCGACAGCGCGGCGATCCCCTGCGACGCCGCCATCACCGTAGCGTAGTAGCCGCCGGAGCTGATGACATGCCCGGAGAAAGCCATGACGGCGACCATCACGGGGGCATAGATCAGCATCAAGGACGCCGCGGACTTCACCGCCTCCAGTGACGTCCGGATCAGCTCCGTGATCGGCGTCACCAGGACCCCGATCACCATCAGCGAGGTCACCGCGTTCATCACATCCTTGGTATCGACATAACGCAGAGAATAGGTGTAGGATTCCAGAAGTGAAGAAAGGATGATCACCGCCGTCAGCAGGATACACGCAGTCAGCGGCGCCTTTGCCGCCTGCGAGATCATATCGCCCAGCATCCCGAGCGCCTGCTTGAGATCCATGCCGGCGATCTGCGTCACATCGGCTTTTTCGACCCCGAGCTGTGCCATCCTCTCCTGCGTGTCTGTATCGACGCGCTCTTTTATTTCTTCTACGGAATTATCAAACGCTTCCAAGCCCTCTGCATGCGCGGTCGGCGTCAGCAGGATCAGCGCGGTCATGACGATGATGAACGCCGTCAGCTTCATGATCATCCTCCGCCGATCATCGAGGTGATCGCGGCGATCACATCCCGGAACAGCGGCATCGCCGCGATCAGGACCGTGACCTTTCCTGCAAAGGAGATGTTGGTCGCCAGCGACAGCATCCCTGCCTCTGTCACGGCGTCGCAGGTGAATTCGGTCAGAAAGCATACGCCCAGCGTCTTGAACAGAATCACGATGTATTCCGCGCTGATCCCGCCCGACTGCAGAAGGCTTTCGATGCTCTGCGTCGTCAGCAAGATGTTTTTCAATACGCTGAGGATGATGAGGGTCCCGGCACCCAACGATAACAGCAGAGCTGTCTGGGGACTCTGGCGGCGGAGCAGAAGCGCCATGACAGCGGTCAATATCCCGACGGTACATAATGCGAAGATCTCCATATCACAGACCGAAGGTGCTCTTGACGGTCGCGAACAGGTCGCTGATCTGAGAAATGATCATCATCAGAGCGACCACCAGCCCCGCAATGGTGGTCAGAAGCGCTTGTTCCTCTCGACCGCTTCGCACCAGCAATTGATTGAGTATCGCGACTATGATGCCGATGGCGGCGATCTTGAAAATCATATCAACGTCCATGTCTTTTCCCTTTCTAAATCAACAGGATCGCGGCGGCGATGCCGATCGAGAGCGGCAGAAGCCGATACAGCCTGCCCTTGCGCTGTTCGTCCTCACGCGCCTGATCCAGCTGTTCTGTCAGCAGTTTGATATACAATCTGATATGCCGCTGCTGTGAATCGATATCGCTTGTGCCGAGATCACGCCCAAATTCATCCAGCAGCTTCAGATCCTCTGCGTTCAGCACATGCTGACGCTCGCGTACCATTCGGGCAAACTGCACATCGAACGGTCGGTCGGATAGAAATTGAAAGCCCGCGAAATTATCGGAAAACAACGCCGCAAGATCGGTCGCGTAATACCGCATTCTGACGGCGACCTCTTCAAGAAGCGTGATATAAGCGCTCAGGGTCTTTGTCCTTTCGCTCAGCCGCGACGACAGCGTCAGCCCCACAGCCAGCGACGCGCCGACGACGATCATACACAACAGCAGTTTCACAACCGCGCCTCCGTTCATAGATTGCTTTGACTTCACCCGCGCGTGTTCTGTCCGCAAGCATGACAAGAAAACGAAACGCCCCGGTGTCCAGCAGTGACCGCGTGAGCGTACGGCTTTGCAGGTCGTCGAAATCACGCGCGTGGACCGTCGCGATAAACGCCGCGCCGCATCGAAGCGCACTGACGAGCGCATCGGCGTCGCTCCTTTCCCCCGCCTCGTCACAGACGATCACGTCAGGTGACAGACTGCGCACGGCATGGATGATACCTTCCCGCTTGCGCATACCGATCAGAACATCGGACATTCCGATATCACAGCCGCTCACGCCGCCGCAGGTCGCAGAAAGCTCATTGCGCTCATCGATGACGCTGACCTTGCAGCGATACGATAATGTACGCGCCAGATCACGGATCACGGTCGTTTTTCCGCAGCAAGGCGGACCGAAGATCAGTACACCGTCAGTGGGATCGAGCTGTGACAGGATCGCATCACCGCACCCGATGATCTCTCTCGCGATGCGGAAGCTCAGCGTTGTGATATCCCTGATATTGGTCACGCCGCAGTCGTTTGAAACCGCCGTGCCGCATACGCCGATCCGCACGCCGCTGCCGACGGTGATGTAGCCGTGATTCAGCTCGTTCTGACGCGCGTATACCGAATAATCGCAGATGCTTCTGAACACCGACACCAGTTCACCGAAAGCGGTTTTCAGCAGTCCGTTCCCTTGACCGCAGGTCGTCAGTACGCCGCTTTGAGTGAGATAGTACCGCTGTTTTGCGCATTCGATCGTCAGCGGCCGATCTGCTCTGAGGATGATCTCATGGGCGTCGGATGAATACAGGGGCGCTGCTCTCTCCAGCGGTGCGCGGATGCTTCCCGGCAGATGGGAGAATATAGTTTTCAGACTGTCCACCCTGTACTGCCTCCTCTCAAATGATCATAGTAAGCTATATGTACAAGCATAAAAAAATAGAACCTGTCCCATCGGAACAGGTCCTTATCAACTCAGTATTAAGATTCCAGCATTGCGAGCAGGTCGGATTCGGAAATGATCGTGATCCCGAGGGACTGCGCTTTTGTCAGCTTGGAGCCCGCGTCCTCGCCCGCCAGAACATAATCGGTCTTTTTTGACACGGAGGACGATGTCTTGCCGCCGTTCTGTTCGATCAGAACAGACGCCTCTTTGCGGCTCATGGTCGGCAGTGTTCCTGTCAGGACAAAGGTTTTCCCGAGGAATACGCCCTGCTTTTTGACGGCTTCCAGCGGTTTCATCTCGACGCCGAGCGCTTTCAGCTCGTCGATCAGCGCGCGTGTCGCGTCAAGTGAGAAGTAATCCGCCACGGATTCCGCCATGATCGTGCCGTAGCCGTCGATCGCGCAGATCTCCTCAACGGTCGCGCCGAAAAGATTTTCGATCGACAGGAAATGCTCGCACAAGAGCTTCGCCGCTTTCTCTCCGATATGTCGGATGCCGAGCGCGTAGACCAGTCGGCAGATATCCGCAGACTTGGATTTTTCCACGGCGCTGACCAGATTCTGCGCGGATCGCGCGCCCATACGGTCAAGCTGAGCCAGTGAATCGACGTCCAGTCGGTACAGATCGGAAAAGCTCCTGATCATCCCGTTGTTCAGCAGCTGCTCCAGCACCGCCGGTCCAAGACCGTCGATATCCATCGCGTCACGCGACACAAAATGGATCAGATGTCTCAGAAGCTGCGCGGGACAGTCGGTATTGGTACAGCGTGCCGCCGCTTCCCCCTCTTCGCGGATGATCTTACTGCCGCAGGATGGACAAAGCTCCGGAAAGCGGAAGGGGATCCCGTTCCCGGCATGCTTAGACACAGAAAGCACCTCGGGGATGATCTCGCCCGCCTTGCGGATCAGCACGGTATCGCCGATATGAATGTCGCGCTCCCGGATGAAATCCTCGTTATGGAGCGTCGCGCGGGAAACCGTCGTTCCCGCCAGCAGAATAGGCTTGAAAATGCCCACCGGCGTCAGTGCTCCCGTCCTGCCGACGTTGATCTCGATATCCAGCAGCTCGGTTTCCTTTTCCTCCGGGGGATACTTATACGCCTCCGCCCATCGGGGGAATTTTGCCGTACTGCCGAGCAATTCGCGGTCGGCAAGGTTGTTGACCTTGACCACTGCGCCGTCGATATCGCACGGAAGCTCGCCGCGGTGCGTGTCGATGCGTTCGATCTCCTCGAGCACCTCGTCGACCGTCTCACAGGTGTAATAGGTCGCGGTCGGGAAACCCATCTCCGTCAGATAATCCAGCGTCTGGCTGTGGGTGGTAAAGGACGCACCCTCCACTGACTGGATGTTGAAAACAAAAATATCCAGATTCCGGCGGGCGGTGATCCGCGCGTCCTTTTGTCTCAGGGAGCCTGCCGCGGCGTTGCGGGGATTCTTGAACGGCTTTTCTCCGTTGTTTTCCTGTTCGCTGACGATCCGCTCAAAGGTCGCGACGGACATATAGACCTCGCCGCGCACCTCGAGAAACGCCGGTGCGTTCTCCAGACGCTTCGGCAGACTTCTAATGGTCATCAGATTTTCGGTGACGTCCTCGCCTACCGTACCGTCTCCGCGCGTCGAGCCGCGGACGAATACCCCGCCGCGGTACTCACAGGAAACGGAAAGCCCGTCAAATTTCGGCTCGACCACATACACGGGATCGGGGATCACCTCGCGCACCTTGCGGTCAAAGTCGCGGATCTCATCATGAGAGAACGAATCGTGCAGGCTTTCCATCGGAACGGAATGCACGACGGGAGAGAATTTTTCTCCTCGGCTGCCGCCGACACGCTGGGTAGGCGACGTCGGAGACAACAGCTCCGGGAATTCAGCCTCGAGATTCTCCAGATCACGCAGCATGGCGTCATATTCATAGTCGGATATGACGGGGTCGTCTTGATTGTAATATCGATCGTTATGGTAGTTGAGCTCTTTGGTCAGCTCGGCGACCTTGACTCTTGCTTCTTCCAGATTCATAGCTTACCTGCGAACGGCTGACGTTCCCTTTTCTCTGAGATAGGTGCTTTCCAGATCGGAAAGGTGCAGCTTGACCGCCAGCGGATAGCGCTCGTACGCCTGGCTGATCGCATAGCCGCTGTTATCGTCAAAGCCGCCCATATGCCAGCGGATCGCCATCGCTTCCTCCAGCTTGAGCCGCATGAAGCGCTCGATCAGAAAGACGGACTTTTCGCCGTGACCGTACGGAAAGCTGTCCTCGACGGAATAATACGGGACCTTTTCCCACTGACCGGTCTCGTCGTTTTTGACGTTGCGGGTCGAGACCTTGTAGAACTGCGCCTTGCACAGATCGTGCAGCAGCGCACAGATCGCAAAGCTTTCCAGACTGTCGGTGTCCTCGTCAAAATGCTTCTCCATCATCGTGTTGAACACGCTGACGGAGTGCATGACAAGACCGTGCTCACAGGCACAGTGGAATTTCGTGCTGGCGGGAGCGTTAAAAAAATCTGTTTTCTGGATCCATTCCAGCAGCTCTGCGGAGCCTCTGCGGGTAATATTATCGGTATAGATCTTGATAAATTCTTCTTTTGCGGTCATATGCGGCACCTCACAGTAATTCGGGGTCATAGACGGCGCGAGCGCCGCCGATAAACTTAGCGCGGGTCCTGGCGGAAGCGACAAACGCCTCGCCGATCTTTTTCTGGGGAAGTCTGAGCGGTACGGCGGTCTCCTTCAAATGCATCCCGATCAGCGTGCCGCCGATATCCACGCCGGCGTCCGCACGGATATGCTCTACCAGAACCGGATCATCCATACGCGCGTACGCAGTAGTCGCGGAGCTTCCGCCTGCCTTCGGCTGGGGAACGGCGTTGACGACGGGCAGATTCAGCCTGTCCGCCAGCGCGCGCTCGATGACCAAAGCACGGTTGAGATGCTCACAGCACTGGGCGGCAAGGTAGATATGCTTCTGCTTGAGCATATCAAAGAAGCCGTCATAGATCGCAGAAGCGACCTCCATACTCGAGTGGGTGCCGATGCGGTCGCCGCCGACCTCGCTGGTGGAGCAGCCGAGCACGACAACAGAGCCTTCGCGCAGCTTGGCGGCTTCGATCAGCTGTTCAAATACAGCCTGCGTATCTTTTGTAATATTGCTTAACATGATTATCACCTGAATGCGAAAAACGGGCACCCATCAGGATGCCCGGAATTTCTGATTTTATTCTGCGGTCGTATCGTCAGCCGCTTCAACTTCAACAGACTCGCTGATGACGGGAGCCGCGTCGGGCTCGGCTACTGCGACAACCTCATCCTCAACAGCTGCGGGCTTCTCAACGGCAGCAGCGGACTGTGCCTCGGGAAGCAGAGCGCGGATGGACAGGCTGACACGCTTCTTTTCAAAGTCGATCGCAATGATCTTCGCATCGACAACATCGCCGACCTTCAGCTCATCGGAAGGCTTCTCGACACGCTTGTTGGAGATCTGAGAGATGTGGATCAGACCGTCGATGCCGGGGATGATGTTGGCAAATGCGCCGAACGGAGTCAGACCGACGACCTTCGCCTGTACGATCGTACCGACAGGATACTGCTGCTCAAGGATCAGCCACGGGTTATCCTCGGTCTTCTTGTAGCCCAGAGAGATCTTCTTGGTCTCCGGGTTGATGTCCTTGATGTATACCTCAACGGTGTCGCCGACATTGACGACCTCGCTCGGATGCTTGATGCGGAGCCAGGAAAGCTCGGAGATATGGATCATGCCGGATACGCCGCCCAGATCAACAAAAGCGCCGTAGGAGGTAAGAGTGCGAACTGTGCCGGTGTAAACCTTGCCGACCTCTGCGGATTCCCAGAAAGCGGCGCGCTTGGCGGCGTTTTCATCGCGGAGGACTGATTTGATGGAGCCGATGATCTTTCTTCTTCTGCCGCGCTGGGACAGCTCGATCAGACGGAAACGGACCTCCTGACCCTTGAGTGCCTCAAGGTCGGCGTCACGCTCTAAGGTAGCCTGAGATGCGGGGATGAATACGCGGATATCGTTGCAGACAACGATAACGCCGCCGGAAACGACCTCTGTGACCTTGCCGGTGAGAATTTCCTTCTCGTCGTACGCCTTCTGGAGCTCTTCAAAGCCCTTCTGAGCGTCAACTCTGCGCTTGGACAGCATGATGGTGCCTTCTACGTCGTTGGTCTTCATGATCAGAAGCTCAACACGATCGCCGACCTTGACGACCTCTTCGGCGCTCGAAATCGGAGCGGCGGACAGCTCATCAAGCGGGATGAAGCCGGTCTGCTTTCTGCCGTCAACTTCAACATACACTTCGTTCGGTGTAATGCTGGCAACAGTACCCATAACCCTTTCATTTGTATTAAAACTTCTCAGGTTCTCTTCTAATAACTCCTCAAAGTTTTCAGTTTCGTTTACGCTGGATGTGGTAATATCACTCATTTTATCCAGTACCTCCTTTATAATCCTATCCGGAGTAGAAGCTCCGGCTGTCACGCCGACAGCGCTTGCGTCGGTCAGCATAGCGGGGTCAAGCTCGTCCGCCGTCTGGATCAGCCATGTGCGTTCGCAGTTGTTCTTACAAATGGTATAAAGCTTATTTGTATTGGAACTCGAGCGGTCGCCGATGACGATCATACAGTCGGATTGAGACGACAGCGTATGCGCTTCAGCTTGTCGCTTTGACGTAGCATTACATATTGTATCAAAAATTTTAGCATTTGTATATAGTTTTTCGATAATTTTTAAACATTTTTTTAATGTTTTTTCGTTAAATGTCGTCTGAACGACCACACAAATGCTATTATTTTTCTCCGGTGGAATTATTTTGGTAATTCCGATCAGTTCATCTTCATTATTAAACGTATAATACGCGCCGACGCAGTTGCTCAGGATGCCCTGCACCTCGGGGTGATCGACGTCGCCCGCCAGCAAAATGATGTACCCCTTCTCGCTGTATTCACGTACGATCCCGTGGATCTTCGCAACAAAGGGACAGGTCGCGTCGATATATTCGATCCCGCGGGCATTCAGCTCGTCATAAACACTGCGCTTTACGCCGTGAGAGCGGATGATCACCGGGGTGTTCTCCCCTATCTCGTCGATCGAATCCACCGCACGGACGCCTTTTGCGGCAAGCTCGGCGACCATTTCCTTATTATGGATGATCGGGCCCAGCGTACATCCGCCCTTCTGTTCCGCGGCGACCTGATAGGCGATCTTTACGGCGCGGTCAACGCCGAAGCAGAAGCCGGCGGTCTTTGCAACGGTGATCTTACTCATTGAGATCCTGCTCCCTCAGCGCCTTGATATGATCCATGATGATACGGCTGGCGTTGCGGAACTCTCTAGCGCCGCCCTTGTCAAAGCCCATATCGGCAAGCGACAGCGGCTTTCCGTAATGGATGATGCGCTTTTTTCCCTTATGGGTGATGCACACGGGGATCACGGGCGTTTGGGTGTCCCATGCGATCAGGCTGACGCCGTTTTTCGGCGGGAGGAAATCGTCCGTCTTGGAGCGGGTGCCCTCAATAAAGATGCCCATCAGATTGCCGTTCCTGACGACCTCCTCAAAGTGCTTGATGGCGCCGCGCGCCGCAGAGGAGGACCGCTCGACCGGGAATGCGTCCAGCTTGCCCAAAAACCAGCCGACAAACTTCTTTTCGAACAGCTCCGCCTTCGCCATGAAATGCACCTGCCGTTTCAGACCGATGCCCAGCATGATCGGATCGACCGCCTCGCGGTGATTGGAAGCGAGGATAAACGCGCCCTCTGCGGGGACGTTCTCCCTCTCTCTGTATTGCATATGGTATT
This sequence comes from uncultured Eubacteriales bacterium, assembly GCA_900315815.1. Lineage (GTDB taxonomy): Bacteria > Bacillota > Clostridia > Oscillospirales > Acutalibacteraceae > Ruminococcoides. The sequence goes on along the minus strand of ONAS01000018.1, from coordinate 15,689 downwards.
TCAGCTTCAGGATCGGCGTTGTCACCGCACGCCAGAAAAAGTAGAAATGATTTCGCTTCTGTTTCATAGTCTGCTCCTCATGATAGTTACCAGTTTATTGACGGAGGTCTCAAGATCCTCGCCCGAGGTATCGACCATCACCGCGTCGTCGGCAGGCTTCAGAGGCGCGATCTCTCTGTGAGAATCCGCATAATCACGTGCGACAACGTCTTTGAGGATATCCTCGTAGGTCACGTCCATCCCCTTTTCGATCAGCTCGTCATAGCGGCGTCTGGCGCGGCATTCTGGAGAAGCGGACAGAAAGATCTTGATCTGCGCGTCGGGCAGTACCACGGTGCCGATATCCCTGCCGTCCATGATGACATTGTTGCGGCGCGCCATATCGCGCTGTAATTCCAGCAGGAACGCGCGCACCTCGGGGATCGCCGAAACAGCGGACGCCATCATGGAGATCTCGGGCGTACGGATCAGTCCGGATACATCCTCTCCGTCAAGCAGAACGATCTGCTCATGCGCGTCGTTGAACGCAAGCTCCACCTTGATCTGTGAAAGCATCGGGATGATGGCGGATCTGTCATCCGCGGCATAACCGCGCCGCTGCGCGGCAAGTCCGATCGCTCGGTACAGAGCGCCGGTATCAACATAAATAAAGCCGAGTTCCTTTGCGGCATAGCGCGCAATCGTGGATTTGCCCGCACCGGCGGGACCGTCAATCGCGATAGCAGTAGGCATAAACAAGTCTCCTTTTCAGACAGATATATCAGCATCAGTCCGCGCTTGCGGCAGATTTGCCCGCAAGGCGACCGGTAGAATAAGCGATTTGCAGATTGAAGCCGCCGGTATAGGCGTCCAGATCCAATACCTCTCCCGCAAAATAGAGGCCGCGGACCAGCTTGCTCTCCATCGTGCGCGGATCGATATCCCTGACATCAACACCGCCGTGCGTCACGACTGCCTCTTTGACCGGGCGGAACGACCGGACGGTCACCGTAAAGCGCTTCAGCGTCATCAGCAGCGCACGCCGTTTTTCGGCGGTGAGCGCGTTGCATTTGGTATGCGCGTCGATCTGTGCGCGGTCAAGGACCACCGGGATCAGCTTCTTCGGAAGCAGCTTTGACAGGGAGTTGCCGATATCCTTATTGGCGAATTCCGCGAGATCGCGCAGGATGCGCTTATCCAGCGTTTCCTCATCCAAAGCAGGCTTCAGATCGATCTCGATCACATAGCGATCCGGCGACATATCGCGCATATGGGCGCTAGAGGACAGGATCACCGGTCCCGAAACGCCGAAATGCGTGAACAACATTTCACCGAAATCACTGTATATTTCTTTATCAGAATAATAATCGATCACGCGGATCGAAATGTTTTTCAGCGAGAGTCCCTGCAGGGCGGGGATATCGGGATCGCCGCACACCAGCGGGACCAGTGAGGGCAGCAGCGGCGTGATCGTATGGCCGGCGGCCTTCGCGAACGTATACCCGTCGCCGGTCGAACCGGTCGCGGGATAGGACAGTCCGCCGCAGGTCACGACGACCGCGTCTGCAAACACCTCGCGATCGCTCAGGCGGACGCCTCTGACCGCTCCTTCGGACAGCAGAAGTCCCTCAACACGGCTGTTCAGGATCTGCACACGATTCTCCGTGAGATAATCATACAGACAATCCACCACATCCCCCGCCTTATCGGATACGGGAAAGACGCGGTTGCCGCGTTCCACCTTTGTCCGCAGACCGCGCTCTTCAAAGAAAGCGACGGTATCATAGCACGAGAAAGCATTGATCGCGCTGTACATAAAGCGCGGATTCGCGGTCACGTGAGCGATAAATTCATCCGTATCGCAGAAATTGGTGATATTGCACCGACCCTTGCCGGTGATCGCCAGCTTTCTGCCGACAGTCTTATTCTTTTCAAACAGTATCACATCGGCGCCGTTCTCCGCGGCGGCGCCTGCCGCCATCATTCCCGCGGGTCCGGCTCCGATCACAATCACTTTACGGGGCATCCTTATGCTCCTCTTCCGTTTCAAACGCGTAGATCCCCTGCTCCTGCCATACCTGTTCGAGGTTGGAGAAGGTATCGATGATCCTGTCCTTGCAGCGGATGACGATCGCAACCAAAAGCGCGTTGATCAGGCTCAGCGGCGCAACCAGCGTATCGACGACGGATGCGATATCCGACCGCGCGAGCAATACGGAATCCGCCTTGCTCACCAGCGGAGAGATCATGCTGTCGGTGATCGCGACCACACGGGCGCCTCTTTCCCGCGCGAAGCCCATCGAATCGACCGCAAGGATCGAATAACGCGGGAAGCTGATGCCGATCATCACATCGCCCTCGCTGATGCGGAACAGCTTTTCATACGTGGTGGTTTTAGAGTTGGAATTCAGCAGATGGACATTGCCGAAGATCAGATCAAGATAATATCCGAGGAAGCTCGCGATATAAGACGCGGATTTGACGCCGAAGATATAGATGTTCTTCGCGTTGACGATTGCCTGCACAGCGGCGCTGAAATCCTCGCGGGAAACCTCGTCGATGGTGCGGCGGATCTTGTCGATGTCCTGATTCAGCACGCTTTCGACGACGTCGTTTTCACCGATCCTGCCGGTCGTCACCTCGATGCGCTGGACGGAATTCAGCTTGTCGCGGATCATCTCCTGCATCGCCTTCTGCAGGTAGGGATAGCCGTCATAGCCGATCTGGGTCGCAAAGCGTACCACGGTGCTTTCGGAAACGCCGACGACCTCGCCGAGCTTTGCGGCAGTCATAAAGGCGGCGGCGTCATAATGCTCTTCGATAAAGGCGGCGATTTTTCTCTGCCCCTTGGAAAAGCTCTTGCGGTGCATATCGATCCGCACCAGTAGATTTGTCATCATGAACATCACTCATTTTCATAAACTTCTTTCATATTATCACAGCGACTTGCAAAATTCAAGGGTCAGCAGGGATATAAATGAGAATATTTGAAATATTTGAGTGATGAAATTGCAAAATCAATCGTCGTCGCTGTCTTTTGCTTTCGGGATGCGGTCAAAGACCTCGGCGACTTTATCGCGCTGCCAGAGCATCGGCGTGATCCGAAGCGAATAGCCGTAGCCGTTGTCGCAGACCCAGTCGAACGGCTTAGCCTGCGGCAGTCCGTAAACCGACAGCAGGGTGGTCATCACACCGCCGTGCATGATCATCGCGGCGTCGGTGGTGCCGGTCCTGATCAATCCGTCCACGATATTCTCGAAGATCAGACAGACGCGGCGCGTAAAATCAGCGTTGCTCTCCCCTCTCGGCGGCTTCACGGACGGATCGCCCGCCAGCCACTTTTTGAACAACGGATCGCTTGCAAGCTCAGCGGCGGTATGATTCTCCCATTCGCCGAAGTGACATTCGCTGAGCTGATCGATCACCAGCGGCTCGATATCCGGATAAATGATCCTTGCCGTCTGGGTACAGCGCTTGAGCGGGCTGGTAAACACGACCTTGGCATAGGGATACGCCATCGTCGCGTCCAGCCTGCGGATGTCCGTCTTTCCCCTGTCGGACAGCGGTACGTCAGTCACGCCGATATAACGCCCCTGCAGGGTGGGATTGATCGCCCCGTGGCGGATAAAATGGATATAATAGGATTTCATGTAAACACCGCACTTTACAAATTGTAATATATATATTATACTGATAGTATAAAGGAGTGGATCGTATGAACAGAGATTTTGCCTATACCATCACCCTGCTGCGCAAGGAAAAGAAGCTGAGTCAGAAGGAAGCGGCCGAGGCTCTCGGCGTATCGCAGGCGCTGTTGTCCCACTATGAAAAAGGCATCCGCGAATGCGGGCTGAGCTTTGTGGTGAAAGCGGCAGATTACTATAACGTCAGCTGTGACTATCTTCTCGGCAGGACCGCGGAGCGTCAGTACGATATCGCCGAGTTGAGTGCCGACGCCGCCGTGATCACCAAGCAGAACGCGGCGAGTCTGATCAACCAGCGTCTGCTGGACAACACGTCATCGATCATTTTCGACTGTCTGTCCAAGGTCGGCAACCGCAAGCTGACACGGACCGTCGCGGGATACTTCATGCTGTGCTGCTACAAGGTGTTCCGTCTTCTGTACCGCTCCAACGCGGCAAATCCCGACGGGATGTTCACGCTCGCGGACAGGCTGTACCGCGGATACACATCTGCCGCTCAGGAAAAGGTATTCACCGAGCTGGAAAGCATGTGCGCTCCCGACAGCGACGGCTTTGTGCATAACCTGCGCGAGCTGAACGTCTCTCCGGAGCAGATCGCCGCCGATTATCCGGAAGCGGCAGGATCGCTGTTCAACGTGATCCAGCAGGCGGAAAACGCCGTGAACAAGATCAAATAACAGCTTATGAAAAACAGGTGGGCAGTAAACCCACCTGCTTTTTATTCATAGGTATCAATCATTCATTGGTATTATTGTCCGCAGGCTGTTCACCGCGGGAAACGATCAGAACGATCTCCGTGTCGGTCTCGACCTTATCGCCGCCCTTGTAATCCTTGTAGCCGATGACCTTGCCCTCAGCGTACTGAGAGTTGAACTCGACCTCCTGCGTCACGATGTAGCCGAGCTCGGTCAGCTCCTCGGCGGCAGCCTTGGAGGACTTGCCGACGACCTCGGGCAGGGTCTGAAGATGCGGTCCCTTGCTGATGACAAGATACAGAACGCCGTAGGAATCGGGCGTACCCGCGACAGGCTCCTGTGAAATGACCGCTCCCTTGGGGACGTCGTCGGAATAATCGCCGTCAGAGGAGACCTTGATCTCACCCTTATAGGCGGCGGCGACCTCCTGCAGGGTCTTGCCGGTATAATCGGCAAGCACATCGCCCGTCCATCCCTCGATCGTCGGAGGCTCCGTCACAACGGTCGTGGGTTTTTTGTCAAAGATGCCGAGGTGCGGATTCTGAGACAGCCACCAAAGACCCAGTGACGCAAATACCAGCAGCGAGAAGATCGCGGCGATGATACCGACCGCAGTCGGGTTGACATTGGACTTGCGCGCCTGCTCACGCTTGATGGGCGTCATGCTGGCGGTACGGGAGATCTCGTTCTGGATCGCCTGGACCGTAGAAGATACGGACAGCTGTGAACGCAGGTCGTCAAAATCGGAGATCCTGTTCTCGCGCTTCATCTGCAGACCGTTCGCCAGAGCGGAGACCACATGCGGCGGCAGACGCTTGACGGTGTTGGTGCTGATGAGAAGGCGCGGATCCTTTTCTCTGTCCTTCGCGTTCGCGGGCAGCTTGCCTGTCAGCGCAAAGAACAGTGTTGCGGTAAAGCCGTAGATATCCGTCGGAACATCCAGCGGGATATCGCCTGTATACTGCTCCGGCGCCGCGCAGCCGCTGTAGAGCTGAGATTTCAGCATCGTACCGCGCTTGCGTTCATTCTCGGTAGAAAATCCGCCGAGCTGCAGCTTGCCGGATGAGGTCACGAATAAATTGGACGGAGAAACAGCATAATGACCGATGCCGAGCTTGTGCAGATTCTCCAGCAGCGTGATGATCGGCATGAACAGCGGACGAGCGACCTCCCACTCAAGGTGACCGCCGTTGTGCTCAACGTACTCATTGAAGGAGATCAGGTCATCGTTTTCCTCGATCACATAATAGGTATTGTTGGCGGCGAACGCGTCGATGACGGGGATCATCGCGGAATTGTCCGAAATGGACATCACTGCTTCATAATATGACTGGAACGCGGAAAGCGCCGCAGAGAAAGCATCCTTGTCCTGCGGAGAAACGAACAGCTTGGTTTCATCGGCACCGCGGTCAAACAGACCGATCGGCAGAAACTCACGGATCGCGATGATGCGGCCGTTGGTCTTATCGTAGCCGAGATACCGGGTGCTTTCACCGTTGGTATCCAGATTCCTTGCCACTACATATTTATTGTTCAATACGGTACCGAAGGGCAGGAACGGAGCGGTTTGCTTTTCAGCGTTATTGAAGCCGCAGACGCTGCATACCGAATCGGCAGCGGGTATTTCATTCAAGCAACCCATACATAAAGGCATAATGTACCCCCTAAAAAGTCGCAATTACACATTTTTCCAAAACATTATAGCACAACTGCCCCGGCAATATCAAGGTAAACGGAGAAAATTGCGGTTACAGTCTTGTAACTGGCGGCGGTCACACATCGGGAGTCTGTCCAGAAAAAAAGCACTTGCGATTGCAAATGCTTTTTGGTCAGCCATATTCTGTGATTACCTTGAATTGATATTTGAACAAAAGGCTGCCCGCAGGAAGAAAGCCTGCGGGCAGTTTTTATATCAGAAGCTTAATGATTGCTGTATCGGAGCGTGTGACCTGTATCCGGTGATTTGCAAATCACTCATACGGTCAATATTGCTTTCCGATATTTTGGTTTGAGGGCAGACCGGCAAGCCATCTTTGAATATAGGCGGCGTCGAGGATGGTAACACTGCCGTCCTGATCAGCGTCAGCGACCTCGTCGATAAACTCGAAATCCAGTGCAATATTTGCCAGCTTTCTCTGGATATAGGTTGCATCGAGGATCGTAACCGTTCCGTCGCCGTCAACATCGCCGATCTTGTAGGTATCGCGCCAGACAGCAGTAATCACGGTATCGGAGTTAATAGTGATCTTCTCGCCGGTATTTCCCTTGTCCCAGCATTTAAACGCCTTATCCTCAGGCGCTGCAAAGATACATCTCGGGAGCGTGTATTCCTCGCCGTACTTGATCTTTTTCGCCTCAACGTACTGTGCGTCGGTGCCGTTGTCGGCGACGACGGTGACGGTATACTCCTTTAGCGTCCACTTGGCGTAGAGGGTGAAGCTGCCCGTGACAGCCGCGTCGAAGTCGTACGCCTTGGTACAGGCTTTATCGCTGAACCAACCACCGAATATGCAGCCTTCGGCTGAGGGGTCATCGGGCTTAACTGCCTTTTCGCCGTCAAATACCGACTGCGGATCGATCGGATCGCCGTGACCGTTCATCTCAAAGGAAACGTTATGACGAGGCATCGATTCGATGATGATGTGCTTCGCGACAGTCGTTCCGTCAGCTTCATAGAAGTTGTTGTCTTTTACGATGCAGTTCTCGGGTGTTTTTATCAAGAGATGAGAACCGAGCGTTAACCACGAGTTATAGAGCGCGTTACGGTTTCCGTTGGCGATCATCTCTACCCTTGTGATATCATCAGAGATGGACAATCCGCCGCGGCTGTGTAAAGCTAAGAAGTTGTTTCCGATAAACGTGACACTTCCGGAGTTGATGCATGTCGGTGCGGCGCCGGCGATACCTCCTCCGGTACCGATGAGAGTGAAGTCTCCCTCGAGCGACAAGCGATGATTACCGCCTACTGACGAATCAGAGTTAATACCGTAGTATTGAGAAACATTATCCGTGGGCATGTGATAGGTGCCCTTGATGGTCAGATCGATCGAACAGTAGATCTTTCCTCCGATGTATTGGCCTTCGATGATCGGGTTGTCAAGAGTCAGTGTGTTGGTCTTAGGATCGAACTTCGCCTTTCCGCCGTCGTTCAGAATATCATTCTTGTTCAATGAGTTAACTCGAGTCGTTCCCAGCCAGAGGCCGTATTCCTCATAGAGTTCGGGGCCCTCGGGGGACTCTTCGCCGGTATCGGTGCCGATGAGCTGCAGCTCGCTGAGCTGGAAGACGTTGCCATCCGAGAGCTTCTTGATCGTGAAGCGGAAGAAGGGATATGCGTCCGTTGTGGGTTTTGTCAGCAGGAAGGTATAATACTTCTCGTTCACTGCTTCGAGCGTACGGTTATCGGTCTCGTCGGTAATGGTGACCCAGCTTTTGCCGTCGGTACTGCCCTCGAGCGTCCAAGAGATCGGATTGCGCCCGGGGTTCTCCTGCGTATCGTTCGCAGTGGCAAGGATATAGCCCTCGGGGATAAACTTTGTGTCGGTGCGGAAAAGCACGAACGGATTTCCGCTGTCGGTATTGCCGCACCACTTGGTATCGGTCTTGCCGTCAAAGAGGTTTTCCGCCCTTTCGTTGTTAAATCCGGAATTTGCAGAAATGTTGCTGTAGTTCGTATAGGAGGCTGCAGAGGATTCTGAAATGGTGACGTTTGCAGCGGGCATGGTCAGGGTCAGGCTGCCGCCGTTCTGTCTCAGACTGCCTTCGCTCGCACGATAGAGCTTATCCGCTGAGGGAGCGGTAAGGCTGACCGCGTCGCCCTCGCCCGCGTAGATCGTGCCGTTGTACTTCAGACCGACCGAACCGCTCAGCTCTGCGCCCGATACGGTATAGGCGCGCTTGCCGATGTTGTGCCACGGGCGGCTGCCGCCTGTCTGCTTGCTCTCATTGGTGTAGTAGCAGTTGATGACCGTCCCGGAGGGAGCGCCGCGTCCGATGGGATGATCGGTGGAGCTGATATCGAAGCAGTTCTCCAGCACAGGAGTCGAACCGGCGTCGCTCCAGCCCCAGAAGGTACCGATAGTCGAGCCCTTGGAGAACGTGCCGCTGAATACGCAGTTTTTCAGCGTGGTTTTCGCCGCGCTGCCGCCGTGACCGACAAAGCCGCCGCAGTAGGTGTCGCCGGTGGCGATATCCGCCGCGACAACGCAGTTTTCGATCAGGTTCTCGTCGGTACCGGATGGGCTGCCGACGAGACCGGAAATGTGCCTTGCGCCGCTGACCTTACCGGCGGTTTTCAGATTCTTGATGGTTGCGCCGCTGATGCTGTCAAAGGGCGCGGAAGACAATTTATCCAGCGTCAGGGTGTGACCGTCGCCGTCAAAGACGCCGCTGAAGGCTTTGGTCTTGGTCGCGGTGGAGACGGTGATGTCGTTCATGAGCTTGAAGTGCTTGCCGCTCGTATTGCCGCCGTCGGTGACAAAGGATGTAAACTTATCCCAGTCTTCGGAGGACTTGATGAGGTAGGGAGCATCCGCTGTACCGCTGCCCTCGAGATCGATGACTTGAACCTTCTCGATCACCGCATGCGTTGCCATGTGGCCGTCAGCATCATATATATCTTCATACTCAATATATCCGCCTTCGGGTAAGGTGACCTCATGATTGCCTTCGATAAGGATTTCATTTCCGTGGTAGGCGTACGCTCCACCTTCGAGCTCGACTCTCTCAGCGTCTTCGCCGATCGTCATCTCCCACCAGCTGAAGATGCCGTAAGTATATTTACTGAAAGCCTTCACGGAGCCGGATTCTATCTTCAGATAGTGGCTCGCATGAATACCTTCACTGTCGCCCATAAAGGTGAAATCGCCGCTGAGTGTCAGATCGCAGTTTTTAGAATAAATGCCGTAAAGTGTTTGAGCTGAGGTCATGTGATAGCTGCCCTTGATGGTGATAGTTATTTCAGTATAGATTTTTGCGCTCTCATACTCACTCTCGCCGCTGATATCGGGATCATTCAGTGTCAGGGTATTGGTATTCGGGTCAAACTGCGCCTTTCCGTCGCCGAGGATATTGTTGCGATTCGCGGCGGTGACCTGTGTGGAGCCGAGCCAGATATTGTAAGTCGTGCCTGCGGGAGGCTCGGTGTAGGACTGTGTAGGAGCCTGTGTAGGAGCCTGTGTTGGCGGCTCGGTGGGCGCCTGAGTCGGATCGTCGAGCGACGGGTGGGTGGAGGCTTCTGTGGGAGGCTGTGTAGGAGGCTGTGTGGGAGCTTCGGTGGGCGGGACGACGGGCTCCTGATATTCTATCACGGCGCGCTTCACGATCGTCGAGCCGGACGTTATGGTGTACTTCTTGACGTTGCTGACATAGGTCACGCCGCCGTTGACGGGAGTGGTGATCTTTTCGTTCTCGCCGAGCGTGATGGTGTTCGCAAGGACAGGCACCATGCCGCCCTCTATATCGACCTTAGTCACACCGTCGGCGACGCTGAAGTCTGCGTCCGCCATCAGCGCGGCGGTCGCACCGCCCTTAGCGGTGAGCGAGCCGGAATTGACCTTCAGATCAGCTGCGCAGTTGACAGCGTTCTTGGTGGCAAGGAAGGTGAAGTCGCCGTCGAGAGTAACGGTGCCGGTCGAGTATACGCCGCAGGTGACGCCGTCGGATGAATCCATATGATAGCTGCCGACGATGGTGAGGTAGGTGCCGGCGGTGATCTTGATATTTTCAGAACCGGCGGCAAAGACTCCGGGGATAGTCGGATCGTGCAGGGTGAGCACCTTGGTGACGTCGTCATAGCTCGCCTTGCCGTCGCCGAAGATATCTGAGCAGTTCTGTGAGTTGATGCGTGTATCGCCGACCCAGACAGAGTAGTCAGTGACGACAGTGGGCTCGACGTATTCTATCACGATGTGCTTCACGACCTCGTCGTCATTGTCGATGAAGAACTGAAACCCGGTGGTGGAATCCTGACAGAGACCCTTCACATTATCGGGGGAGGTTATCTGCATATTCTTGCCGATGATAAAGCCTTTGGCAGACAGCGGGGCGTTCTCGCTCGCTGCGTCCACCTTAACACCGGACGCAATGTTGATATTGCCTTCTGCCGAAGTGACGCCGCTTACTTTGCTGCCGGCGACGGTCAGGCTGCCGGAGGCAATGTTGATATCGCCGACCGCCACAACGGACAGTTGGTCGCCGTAGAAGGTGAAGTCGCCGTCAAGCGTCAGACTCCCGGAGGTGCGTACGCCTCCGTAGAGCGCGTCCTTCTCATCGAAGGTTTCGCTTTGGGGCATCGTATAGCTGCCCTTGATCGTCAGGTCGAAATCTGCGTATATCTTGAAGTAGTTATCATTCTGGGCCGGTGTGTTGCCGCCAGGGATGGTCGGATTGTTCAGCGTCAGGGTATTGGCAGAGGGGTCAAACCTGACCTTTCCGTCGCCGTAGACGTCGTCCTTGTTTGCGGAGGTGACGCGTCTGTAGCCGACCCATAGGTCGTATTCGGTAATGTTTGAGGGCTCGATCGTCACGTCGCGGGCGACATCGGAGAAGTCCTCAAGAACCGGGGTGCTGAAATACGACTTGAAGAACGCGCCTGAGGGTGAGGTGATCCTGTTGTGGTTCATGGTGATATCATCACTGAGGATCGAGGTGTCGTTGCCCTTCGCTCTTACCTTGGTCACTCCGTCCTTGATGACAAAGTCATAGCCTTCGCCGACGGAAATACCTATGGACTTCGAATCGGTCGTTCCGATCGCGGTGAGTGAGCCGCCGTTGATATACAGCGATCGGTTCGTCACAACGCCGGCTTTAGTGCCTAAGAAGGTAAAGCTGCCGTTCAGTGTCAGCGAGCCTACGGTGCTGATGCCGTACGGACAGACAGCCTTGGTCATATTGAAGCTGCCCTTTATCGTGACGTTATCCTTACGATTGATATAGATGATTCCCTCTGTATCGAAATAGGGCTGGGTGAGATTTGGATTTTTGAGCGTGATCGTGTTGGTGCCGGGGTCATAGCTCGCTGTACCGTCGCCGAGAATGTCGCGATAGTTCGCGTCGGTTACCGAGACTTTACCTATAGCGATCTGGTACGGGTTAGCGCCGGTATCCGAGAGGTCTTTGACCTCGACTGCGCTGACCGGGATGATACTGAACACACTGATGATCATGATGATCGCCAGCAGTATGCTCAATGGCTTTCTGAGTATTTGCATAGTTGTTCCTCCTTTATATGTTGGTTTTCACAGCCGTATCAGCTGTTTCAATTATCCTCATCTTGTTCTGCTTTTTGCTTATTGTCATGCTGCTTTTTTAAGAGCATCGCAATCACGACGCCCAGCATAAAGGCAATCACGGCGACCAGAATATAGCCGCCCGCGCCGTCAGGCAGTAAGGATGAAGCCGTATACAGGTTGTTCGATGCGTTTGGCGACAGTCCCTGATATCGCAGGATGACCGCGAACAGCGATATCAGCAGAACTGCACAGATACTCCCGTTGAGTGAAAAGGATACCCTGTCTCTCTTTCTGCGCATGGCCTGAGCTTTTTGGTGCATGAGGACGAGACGTTCTGCGTTGCTTTTCATGGAATTCACCTCCTGCTGTAGTCAAAATACCCTTCTACTTATATAGATACATGAAATCCGAAGACTCCTGCCCCAAACCAAAAAAATGTTGCACAAAGATCAGCGCAGCCTTTTGTGCGTTTCGCTGTTTCAAAAAAAGAAAGGCTATTCCGGATTTGACGCCGAAACAGCCGTAAAAAACTATTCAGTTGATTTTGGCAGCAGCTTCTTGCGAAAAACAAAGCTCAAGCCAACCGTGAACAGAGGAATCAGATAGCCGATGTATGCCGCAACACCTGTCTGCGACACAAGGATGTTGTAGATCCCGTGGTAGGTGATCGCGATGGCGAGCAGCGCGACCGTTCCTGCCGAGCGCAGCCAATCCCTGTCCCACAGCCGCAGAATACCGATCACGATGATGTATGCACATACAACGTGCATCGCTCCCGTGCCGAAGCCGCGGATGGTGAGATACAGCAGATGATCCGCGCCGTTCCGCATCAAAAAACAGACGTTTTCAAAGGTTGCAAAGCCGATCGCGGTCATCAGGCAGGCGTCTGTGGTTTCTTCCTTGCCCGGCTCAAAGATCAGCAGATAGAACTGGACGGGAAACAGTTTCATGATCTCCTCGACCAGCGGCGAGATTTCCAGCGACGCCGTTTGCAGGCTCGCGCCCCATGCCGACGCGATAAAGGTGCTGATGTAGGACGACAGCAGACAAGCCGCCATGCCGGAAAGCAGGAACAGCATCATGCGTCTTCCGCGTCCGCGCATACAAATGACGGCGATCAGCAGCGGCGCCATCAGGCAGACAAAGATGTTTTCGATGTAATTCATTCGTCCACCGCCTTTCTGAGTGCCCACGGAAACAGCAGGAAGGACAGTGACAGCAGGGTATCAAACCAGAAGTAGGGGTTGAGGATCGTGTCACCCATCCAGAAGCAGGAAATCGTCCATGCAGCATACTCTGCGGCACAGAAAAGCAGAATGGATATGTAGATCCACTTCTTTTGGGGATTTTCTCTCGGAGCAAGCAAACCACCGGCGGCATGGCCGATCAGCATACTCATAAGGATCGCCGCGGCAATATTGCTGACCCAATCGCCCCATTGCAGATAGAAGATGCACATGCCGACCGTGAACAGCGGGATGATCCACAGGATACGCCGGCGTTTTTTCGACGGGCGCTCGCCGCGTATCTCAAACATCATCAGCATCAAAAAGAGATAACCCGCGTACCAGCTCAGATAGGGAATGTCGGATATGTGAGGCGTTTCGCCGTAGATCACCAGAAATAACTGCCAGTACACATCGCCGAGGAAGTAAACGCCCGACGCGAGAGCAAGCATGAACCACGCACGTTTGTGTGATTTCAGTCCGCGGTGAAAAGCGATGACGGTACACACCACTGTCGTCACCATCTGTATGCCGTTTTCAATGATCTCAATCATGTTTATCTCCCTGCTTTTTACCGTCCTCCGCCTGTCGATCTTTCAAGCGGAAGCAGAAGATCGTGACGGCAATGCCCAAGAGGAAAGCAATGGTCCCGATCACGATATATCCCAAAGCGCCGTTGTCAGTGAAAATACTCGCACTCATGCTCATAGGCTCTGTATCGGCAGTTATCTGATCGGAAAAGCCGGGAATGATGAACGCCGTTGCGATCGTCAAAGCAAAGCACAGCGTAACGCTCAGCGTCTGCACAAGCCGTATACGGCGGCGTTTCTTTTCTTTTTGAAGCTCGGCGGCTCTCCTGTGCAGCGCCGCAAGCCTTTCTTCAGTCGAATACATGAGTGATACCTTCCTTTTTCAGCTCCGCTTTCAGCTGTTCCTTTCCCCTTTGGAGCAGGTTATCGACACGCTTTTTGCTGACGCCCGTAACCTTTGCGGCGTCCTCGTAGCTCATATTCTCAAAATATTTTAACCAGATGACCTCACGCAGCTGCGGTTCAAGCCGTGCCATGCAGCGGTGCAGAGCTTGATCGCGTTCTCTGTCCCGCAGATCATCTTCAGTGCGGCGGACATCTGCAAGTTCACGCTCCAAGCCATCGAGACTGAATACTTCCGTTCGCCTCTTTTTGCGGTACAATCGGACAGCGGAGTTGCGCGCTGTTTGATAAAGATACGCCTTGAAGCTGCCGCGGATCATCGGCTTCCTGACCATGATCCTCGCAAACGCTTCGATCATCATATCCTCGGTGTCCTGCAGGCTTTGCAGATAGCGGTTCAGATAGATCGTGAGACTGTCTCCGTAGCGCAGCATCAGCGCGTCATATGCTTCGTTATTGCCCGACAGAAAAGCGCCGTAGAGCGCATCATCACTCTTTCCCTGATAGGGATGGAGTATTTGTTCTTCGGTTTTATCGGTCAAACCCTCCGCCTCCTATGCAGATTATATAACTACGGTATTATAACATAGATTGACAATAATAATCAATCTTTTTATTTTCTATTCGCTTTTCTGCCGTCATTATCGCCTTTCGTCACCAAACAATCAAAATATAGGACAAAGAATTATTCTCTGAATTACCAAATAATCGAAGAGAACGAACGGCGTCGTGAGTACGGCAATGGTCATACCTGATCGTTCGACGCCGAGTTCGGCGCGGAGTTAACAGGGTACCCTTTTCTTTTGGAGCAGATGATTTCCTTTCTTCTGACGGGACCCATCTTCTCGTCGTCGGATCGTCACCTCCTGTCTGACCGCTTATCATCGCCACGCCCTGAAAACAGTCCGCCGGACTGTTTTTTTACGGTCTTTCGATTCCCATCGTCTGCTCCATTCCTAAAAAGAAAAAGGTACCCGAACAGGGTACCCTTTTCTTTTGGAGCAGATGATGGGAATCGAACCCACACGGTCAGCTTGGAAGGCTGAAGTTCTACCACTAAACTACATCTGCATAACGGGAATATGCTTTAACACTGGCATTATAGCACATTCCCCTTGATTTGTCAATCGTGCGCCGTCAATTCATTTTACTTCTTGCCGTTATCGAAGCGATAGATCTGCTGATTATCGATATCGATCTCGGGGATGATGATCGGCTGGATGCCGCAGTTCGCGGTGACAGTCGTGATCAGCGCCTTAGCATACGGAAACAGCGCCTTGAACGTATCGGTGTGGATGATCTCCTTTTTGACGTCGGTATTGTACGCAAAGAAGCCGACAAGAACGACGCGGATCCTGAAGTTCCCGGGATCCTCCTTATCGTGTACCTCAAGATCGAACTCTGCCTTTGCCATATTTCTGTCCTTGGCATACTGGACGTTATAGCTGAACTTGTTTCCCAAAGCGATCTTGGAACCGTTCTCCTTTTTGTTGACGAATTCGATATTGTCGACCTTATATCCCTGCAGATTAACGTTAGACATATGCATGCTCCTTTCAACTAAAGGAACAATCCGCCGACAAACGCATCGGCGGATTATCCATGTGCTTGATGTACAAAAAAGATTTTTTTCGCATAAAAGCCGTACAGTTTTGAACCCACGAACAAAATCGATTCACTACCGATAGCACTTGCCTTTTCATTTATATAGTAACAAATTCATAAATAAAAGTCAACGACTTTTAAGCATCATTGTTTTTCAAAATCAACTCAGACTATAATTCACTTTGAAAAGCAATGATCTTTATGCCTCTATTTGTTCTTGGGACAGAGACTGATCGATCTCCGTCCCATCTTTGAATACTACTCTAATTTTTTCTTTTGATAGAACGACAACACATGAAAGGATTTGCCGAATTAA
>ONAS01000070.1 GCA_900315815.1 uncultured Eubacteriales bacterium | reverse complement strand
GAGGACGCCACGACAGAGCAGGCTGATTATATCATTGAAGCCGTGAAGGAGGTCGTCGCCTATCTGAGAGGCTTTTCTCCGGTGTGGCGCGATCTGACGGAAGGTAAAAAGGAATTTATTTTATAGGAGGAAACCATGGCTTTATACAGCGAAAAGGTGATGGAGCATTTCATCCACCCGAAGAACGTCGGCGTCATTGAGGACGCGGACGGCGTCGGCGAGGTCGGCAACGCGAAATGCGGCGACATCATGCGAATGTATCTGAAAATCAATGAGGAGGGTATTATTGAGGACGTGAAGTTTGAGACCTTCGGGTGTGCCAGCGCGATCGCGTCCAGCTCTATGGCGACCGAGCTGATCAAGGGACAGCCGGTAGAAAAAGCATTGACACTGACAAATCAAGCGGTGGCAGAGGCGCTCGACGGACTGCCGGCATATAAAATGCACTGTTCCGTACTGGCGCAGGAGGCCATCCAATCCGCAATCGAGGATTATCATCACAAAAAAGGAGAAACAACATGAGCAATTATAGATTCGAAACCAAACAGATCCACATCGGTCAGGAACAACCCGATCCCGCGTCCGACGCGCGTGCTGTTCCGATCTATCAGACAACATCCTATGTATTCCGCAACTCTCAGCACGCCGCCGACCGCTTCGGACTTGCCGACGCAGGCAATATCTACGGCAGACTGACCAACTCTACCCAGGAGGTGCTGGAGAAGCGCGTCGCCGCTCTGGAGGGCGGCAGCGCGGCGCTGGCGGTCGCGTCGGGCGCTGCGGCGATCACCTATACCATCCAGGCGCTCGCGGCGAACGGCGGTCACATCGTCGCTCAGAAGACCATCTACGGCGGCAGCTACAACCTGCTGTCGCACACCCTGCCGCAGTACGGCATTTCCACCACCTTTGTGGACGCGCATGACCTTGACGAGATCGAGGGCGCGATCCGCGACAACACCCGTGCGATCTATCTGGAAACGCTGGGCAACCCCAACAGCGATATCCCCGACATCGAGGCGATCGCGCAGATCGCCCACAAGCACGGTCTGCCGCTGGTCATCGACAACACCTTCGGCACTCCGTATCTGATCCGTCCGATCGAGTACGGCGCGGACATCGTGGTCCATTCCGCCACCAAATTCCTCGGCGGTCACGGCACCACTCTCGGCGGCGTGATCGTAGAGGCGGGCAGGTTCGACTGGAAGGCGAGCGGCAATTATCCGCAGATCGCGGCTCCCAACCCCAGCTATCACGGCGTGTCGTTCTATGACGTCGTCGGCCCCGCCGCGTTCGTCACCTATATCCGCGCGATCCTGCTGCGCGATACCGGCGCGGCGATCTCTCCGTTCAACGCGTTCCTGCTGCTGCAGGGCGTCGAGACCCTGTCGCTCCGTCTTGAGCGCCACGCGGAGAACACCAAAAAGGTCGTGGAGTATCTTGCGAATCACCCGAAGGTCGCGAAGGTCAACCATCCGTCGCTTCCCGATCATCCCGATCACGCGCTGTATGAGAAGTATTTCCCAAACGGCGGCGCGTCCATCTTCACCTTTGACATCAAGGGCGGCAGGGAAGAGGCATGGCGCTTTATCGACGCGCTGGAGCTGTTCTCGCTGCTCGCGAATGTCGCAGACGTCAAGAGCCTTGTGATCCATCCCGCGTCCACGACGCATTCTCAGCTCTCCGACGAGGAGCTGAGCGCTGTCGGCATCGAGCAGAGCACCATCCGCCTGTCCGTCGGCACCGAGCATATCGACGATATCATCGACGATCTGGAGCGAGGCTTCGGCGCGATCTGATCATCAGCCTTCCAACCCCTTTTCATACATATGTCCCCAAAAAAGAGCCGCGCTGTGGTGATTCCACGGCGCGGCTTTTGTCTGAAGCTGTTTATTCTTTTGGGGGATGACGCTCTGACAGGAGAGCCGTCGGGGACGGCGTTTTGCAGGCGTCATCGGGTGAGTAAGAGCGATATCACATGGGGATATCCTGATTCTTTTTTCTTCTGCGGAATATAATGATCACGATCACGATCAGCAGGATCACGATCAGCGCGGCGCAGCCGATAATGATGTACGGTACGATGTTGTTGTCGTTGGGCTGTACCTTTTCGCGCACTGCCTGCGTTTCGGTCTCAGTCGCCGCCTCGGTCGGTTTCTCCGTCGCGGCCTGAGTGGGCGCGGCTGTCGGCTTTTCCAGCTCGCCCTTGTAGAATTGATCGATGCCCTCGTTGATGCGGGCGATATCGTAGAAGCCCGCGTATTCCTCGTCCTTGCCGGACAGCACGACATCGGGATGTGCGCCGGTATCGACGTCCTCGCCGTTCTTGTGGATGATCTTATACGAGCCGGAGAGGGAATAGACGGTGCCGTCGGGGAACATGTGGATGACGATATTGCAGGCGCCGCCGCCGCTGTTCTCGCCGAGGATCGCGATCCCGCTGTCCTGCGCGGCGCAGGGAAGCATGTTGGCGCTGGAGAAGGAGCTCTGTGACGTCAGGATGGCAAAGTGAAAGTCGTATTTGACCTTGTCGTCCTTTTTGTCGAACTCGCCGTCGAGGTTTTTGTCGACCTGCGCATTCAGCTCGTACAGGTTGCCGGTCATCATGTCGATCTCCCGCAGACTGTAATCGCCGCACATAAGGGAAAGCATGTAGATGACGACCGCTACCGCGCCGCCGCTGTTGGTGGTCAGATCGATGACAAAATTCTTCGCCTTGTTTTCTGCGGCGATATCCAGCGAATCCTTGAACGGCTGAACGACCTTGTCGGTAAACTCGTCGAAGTCAAAGAAGTAGGTGCCGTCCTTTTCGTACAGCTCCGCGCTGTCCCACATTTTGATCAGCTTGAAGTCCTGATACGCCTTGCGCTTTTCGGACTCCATGCTCATCGTGATGAGCGATCTGCTGATGGCCTCCGACTGGGAATCCAGGATCGCCGACAGATCCATCTTGTCGGGATCGGAGAAGAGGTCGCCGATCAGCTCTCCGACGTCGTCATAGTCGATGTTTGCCAGTCCGGCGAGCGAGCTGAAGGTCAGGTCCGTGTGACCGCCGTCGAACATATAGGGCTGCAGCAGCGAGAGTCCCGTGCTGAAATCCGCGCGGCTGGTGGATCTGAGTAGCTCTCTTGCCTTGGCGGTGACCTCGTCGTAGGTTTCCAGCGCCTTGTCAAAGCCGTTTTTCTCGATGCTCCCGGCGATTTTCGCCATGGACGGACAGCCGTAGGTGTAGTCGACGGTGAAGCAGAGCTCGTTGTAGATATATTCCGCTGTTTCCTCAGAGTACTCCTCGATGTCGTCGGAGGGCGACCCATAAAGGAATTCGTCCGTCATGCCCTGATAGAAGGTCAGCTCGCCGTTGTGGTATTTGACCAGACGGTAGTTGTTGCAGGTGAGGTCATTGAGCGTGCAGAAGGGGAAGTACACCCTGCCGTCGGAGACCGTGATATCGATGCCGTACTTGCTCAGGTCGATATCCAGACTGTGCATCTCGCCGATGAGCGTTTCCTCCTCGTCCTCCTTCAGGTACTCCGCCTTCTCGTCATCCAGGTACGGCTTGGCGTTCTCGCTGAAGAAGCTGCTCACGTCGTCGAAATGGAGGGTGTCTTTTTCGGTGTCGATCACCATGTCGTACTCGCCGTTCGAGATGGTGAACACGCCGCCGCCCTTATCGGTCTCCCTGACCTTTTCTGTCAGGATCTGATCCAGAAAGTCAGCGGCGGAGAGATAGGGGATAGTGGGCAGATCGGAGCGGATCAGACAGTCCAGCTCGGCGGGATCATCCTCATCAAACAGATGGGCGGTGATCTTCGTCTTTTGATAGTCGGGCTTCTTGTCTGCGGCGGAAATCGCGGGAGTGACGGTACAGCACAGCAGCACGACCGCCAGCAGAACGGAAAGTAATCTCTTCATGGGAGGACCTCCTTGTGATGATATGGCTAGATTCTACCATGATACGGCGAAAAATGCAAGACGTCGGGTGTTGAAATCGGCGGCGGGCTGTGGTACAATAGGCGGTAGTTTTGCAAACCGGGGAACAGATATGAAAAAGGATTTCACACGGGGGATGCGTCACGGCATACCGATCATGCTCGGATATCTGAGCGTTTCGTTCGGCTTCGGCATCCTCGCGATACAAAAGAATCTGTCCATCCTCGCGGCGGTGGGGATCTCCGTGACCAACCTGACCTCCGCGGGTCAGGCGGCGGGCGTCGGCGTGATCGCGGCGGGCGGCTCGCTGATGGAAATGGTCCTGTGCCAGATCGTCATCAACCTGCGCTATTCGCTGATGAGCCTGTCGCTGTCGCAGAAGCTGGACAAGAGCTTCACCATGCCGCACCGGCTGATCGCCGCCTACGGGATCACGGACGAGATCTTCGCGCTCGCGGTATCTCAGCCGGAGCCGCTGCGGCCCGCCTACATGTACGGGCTGATCCTCACGCCGTTCATCGGATGGTCGGCGGGGACCCTTCTGGGCGCGACGGCGGGCAATCTCCTGCCCGCGTCGGTGACGACGGCGATGTCGCTGATGCTGTACGGCATGTTCATCGCGATCATCATCCCGCCCGCCAAAAAACGGCGCAGCATCCTGTTCGTGGTCCTGCTGTCGGCGTGCTTCAGCGTCCTGCTGAAATTCCTGCTCCCGATGATCGGCGACGGCTTCGCGGTCATCATCGCGGCTGTGCCGGCGTCCGTGATCGCGGCGCTGCTCTTTCCGATACAGCAGAAGGAGGAGGGGACATGAGCGTTGTCGTCTACATCGCCGTGATGGCGGTGACCACCTACCTGATCCGCGTGATCCCCTTTGCCGCCGTGCGGGGCAAGATCAGATCGCGGTTCCTCAATTCCGTGCTGTTCTACATCCCGTACGCGGTACTCAGCGCGATGACCTTTCCGGCGATCTTCTTTGCGACGGGGGACGTGATCTCCTCGTCGGTCGGAACAGCGGTCGCGCTGGTGATGGCATACTTCGATCTGCCGCTGATCGCGGTGGCGCTCGGCTCCTGTGCCGCGGCGTTTCTTGCGGATATCCTGATGGGCTCCCTTATCTAGCGGGAGCCTACAATTTTTTGCGCCGAGGTCCGCTGTTTTCCTACATTTTTGTCATCAAATAGCTATTGAATAACGCGGTAAAATATGGTATAATATCTTGAATTATAATGATAAGTCTGCGCATTTTGACACGGTGCGCACAGAAGTGTGAGCAGTATGACAGAGAAGAAATGCAAACTGATCGTGATCGACGGGCTGGACGGCAGCGGCAAGGCGACCCAGACAAAGCGCCTGTGCGAAGCGACGGCTCGGCGGCGGTGCGGATGTATCTGGGCGGCAAGCTGGGCGACAGTCCCGACGACGTCAACGCATACGCGGCGTCCTCCTTCTACGCGGTCGACCGCGTGGTATCCTACCTCAACAGCTGGGGCAAGGATTACAGGACCTACGATTACATCATCGCCGACCGTTACGTGACCTCCAACATCATCCACCAGATGGCAAAGCTCAAAGCGGAGGAGCGCGACGGCTACATCGCGTGGCTGTTCGATTACGAGTATCATCGGCTGGGCATCCCCGAGCCGGATCTGGTGATCTTCCTCGACGTCGATCCCGCCGTCAGCCAGCGGCTGATGCTCGGCAGGTATCACGGCGACGAGAAGAAAAAGGATATCCACGAGAGCAACGTCCGGTATCTGCTCAGCTGCCGCGAAAGCGCCGCCTATGCCATCGAAAAGCTCGGCTGGACGGTCATCAAATGCGACAGGGACGGCACGATGCGGTCGGTGGAGGATATCTGCGGCGAGCTGACCGCCGTCATCAAAGAGAAATTCGGCAACTGAATATAATACCATTTCATTACAGGAGGCTGCGATATGTTTTATTGTTTTTTAGCGGACGGATTTGAAGAGACCGAGGCGATCGCTCCGATCGATATCCTGCGCAGAGCGGATATCCGCGTCTGTACTGTCGGCGTGGGCGGCGACGTCATCCGCGGCTCGCATAATATCTATGTGAATGCCGATATTAATATCGACCGTTTTGAGTTCAACGAGGGCATCGAGGGCGTCATCCTGCCCGGCGGCATGCCCGGCGTCAAGAACCTTTATGCCGACGAGCGCGTTCTGGATGCGGTGCGCCGCTGCAATGAGAACGGGCTGTATGTCTGCTCCATCTGCGCCGCGCCGAGCATCCCCGGCAAGCTGGGGATCCTCAGCGGCAAAAAGGCGACCTGCTTCCCGGGCTTTGAAAAGGATCTCGAGGGCGCGAAGGTCACCGGCAAGCACGTCACGACAGACGGCAATCTCATCACCGCCAAGGGCGCCGGCTGTGCGCTGGAATTCGGCTTTGCGATCGTCGCGGCTGTCAAGGGCGCGAAAGCCGCCGACAACGTCGCGATCGCGATGCAGTGCAAATGAGCGGAATGAACAAGCCCGCAAAGACCGACAAGCCGTTCATGCGGCGGTTCTTTGAGGAAAAGCGCAAAATTCTTTTGGAGAACAATAACGACAAGCAGGCAATCGATCTGGAGATCCAGGGGCGTCTGCTGATCAGCGAGGAATACCGCAGGGCGAAAACCGTCCTGATCTACGCCGCGCGTGAGAACGAGATCGCGACAAAGGCCGTGATCCTCGCGGCGCTGTGCAATCACAAGACCGTCGCGCTGCCCGTCTGTCAGAGTGACGGCGTGATGACGTTCTGCAGGATCGGAAGCCTCTGCGATCTGGCGCCCGGGCGCTTCGGCATCCTCGAGCCGAAGGACGGCTGTGAGGAGATCGTCCCCGACGGCGATACCCTGTGCGTCTGTCCGGCGCTGTGCTGTGATATGCGCGGCTATCGGCTCGGATGGGGCGCGGGCTATTATGACCGCTATCTGGCAAAGCATGACTGCGTCAAGGCGGCGCTTTGCTACAGCGACAGCCTCATCCCCGAGTTCGAGGTGTTCGACTTCGACGTCAGGATGGACCTGATCGTCACCGAGAGCTTTACGAGGCACATCAGGATCGATTGATCATGCAGGGCGCAGCATCCGCGCCCGATTTTCAGGGAGGAGCACGCTCCGCCCTATATGAGTAAAAGGAGAATTGTTTATGAGTGAGGATCCACGCGGCAATATCGGTTCCGATTCGATAGAGGAGACCCGCCAGAAAAAGATGGAGGAATTCCGTCGGACGTTCGACCCCAGCGCGATCCGCGGCGATTATGACGACGTCCCCGCCGGCAGTGCGGGCTCGTACGCGGAGGGCGGTTCGGTGACCTCTTACAGCACCGACGGCTCGTCCCTCAAGAGGAAAAAGAAAACCAACGAGATCAACTCCTACTCCGACAGCGACACCAAAAAGCGCATCGAGCGCGACTCCAAAAAGGAGCTCAAGCAGCAGCGCAAGGAGGAGAAGAAGATCGAGAAGCTGAAGGCAAAGCGCAACCGCCGCATTTTCAAACTGGTCTGGCTCTCGATGGTCATCATTCTGGGCGTGATGATCGCCCAGTACATCATGATCGGCGTCAACGACGTGCTCGCCATCAGCCGCACGGACAATCCGCACACCGTGACCGTCAGCATCCCCGCCAACCCCTCGATCGACGATATCGCGAACATCCTCAAGGAAAAGGGCGTCATCGAGCGTCCGAGCTTCTTCAAGATGTACGCGGACTTCACCTCCAACGTCGAGGGCTTCCGTCAGGGCGATTTCAAGATCGACACCAACAAGGACTACGAAGCCATCATCAACCTTCTGCAGAGCAACGTCAACCGTACCGATATCGTGACGGTTCAGATCACCGAGGGTATGAACCTGCAGGAGATCTGCGCGTCCCTGCATGAGAACGGCGTCATCACCGACGAGCAGGCGTTCCTCAACGCGTGCAACAGCAATCAGTTCGACGATGACTTCGCCTTCCTCAAGAAGATCACCAACGCCGACGCGCGTTACTATAAGCTGGAGGGCTATCTCTTCCCGGATACCTACGATTTCTATCTGGGCGAGGATCCCGCCACGGTCATCACCAAGTTCCTCAACAACTATGAGAACAAGGTCATCTACCACAAGGAACGCTACTTCGGCCATAAGGAAAAGACCACGCTGGAGCAGGAGGCTGCCGATACCGGCTATACCATGGACGAGATCCTGACCATCGCCTCCATCATTCAGGCGGAGGCGGCGAACAAGGAGGATATGTACTATATCTCCTCCATCCTGCACAACCGTCTGGACTACGGCGCGTCCTCGGGCGTCGCCCAGCTCAACTGCGACTGTACCAAGTATTATCCCTACCGCAAGGCGGAGGACGTACCTGCCAGCATCAGGACGAGCTTCACCTCGCGTTACGATACCAACACCTTTGACGGTCTGCCCGCCGGTCCGATCTGCAACCCCAGCGCGGAGGCGATCAAGGCGGCGATCAATCCGAACGACTCCGATTACCTGTATTTCTGCCACGATACCGCCGAGAACGGCTCGACCCCGATGTACGCGGAAACGCTTGAGGGTCACGAGTACAATCTCTCTCAGATCGGCAAGGCGCAGGAGGAGTCCGACTACTCCGAATGGGGATGGTAAAGCCCGAGGTTCTGTCGCCTGCAGGCGACCCGGAGAGCTTTGCTGCGGCGCTGAGCTTCGGCGCGGACGCGGTGTATCTCGCGGGCAAGCAGTTCGGCATGCGGACAGCCTCCAAGAATTTTTCTTTGGAAGAATTATACAGCGCCTGTACCAAGGCGCATGAGCTGAACAAAAGGGTCTATCTGACCTGCAATACCTTACCGCGCAACGCGGATCTTCCCGCGATGCCGGACTTTCTGAAGGAGGCGCAGTCGGCGGGCGTGGACGCGTTCATCATCGCCGACCTCGGCGTCTTTGAGATGGCGAAAAAGGCCGCGCCCGACGTGGAGCGGCATATCTCGACACAGGGCGGCATCATCAACTACGCGTCGGCACGCGCATGGTACGAGCTCGGCGCGAAGCGCATCGTGATGGCGCGTGAGGCCCGACTGGATGAGATCGCCGAGATCCGCGCGAGGATCCCCGACGAGCTGGAGATCGAGTGCTTTGTGCACGGCGCGATGTGCGTGTCGTTTTCCGGCAGATGCCTGATCTCGTCGTTCATGACCGGCCGCGACGCCAACCGCGGCGACTGTGCCCAGCCGTGCCGCTGGAAATACCACCTGATGGAGGAGAACCGCGAGGGCGAGTTCTTCCCGGTGGAGGAGACCGACGGCGGCACCTATCTCTACAACTCCCGCGATCTGTGCATGATCGAACATATCCCCGAGCTGGTCAAGGCAGGCGTCAACAGCCTGAAGATCGAGGGCAGGGCGAAGACCTACTATTACACCGCCGTGACGACCAACGCCTACCGTCACGCCGTGGACGAGTATTTTGCGGATCCGTCCGACGGCTATACCCTGAGTCCGTGGATCCGCGAGGAGCTGGAAAAAATCAGCCACCGCGCGTATTCGACAGGCTTTTTCTTCGGCACGGAGCCCGGTCAGGAGACCGTCAGCGGCGGCTACATCCGACGCTATAACGCGGTCGCCGTCTGTGAGGAGGGCTCCGGGGACAGCGTATGCGTCATCACCCAGCGCAATAAATTTCTCGTCGGCGATACCCTGGATATACTCCCGCCCGACGGCCATTCCTATACGGTCACCTGCCTGTCCCTGAGAAACGAGGACGGGGAAGAGGTCCCCGCCGCGCCGCATCCCATGCAGCGCCTGTGGATGACGACGGACAAGCCGGTCGTCAAGGGCTCGGTGATAAGGAAAAAAGCCTCCCTCTGACGAGGGAGGTGTCACACATGGTGTGACGGAGGGAGAGATAACGCTGCCCGACGGCGGCGTTTGACCCTTGATGAATTATCGTTTGGTGTGATAGAACGCTATGAAGCCTTACAGAAGATCCAATGTGCCGTTAGCCAGAGAGCTGAGGAAAAACATGACTAAAGAAGAAAAGCATCTTTGGTATGATTTTCTCAGGGATTATCCGGTCAGATTTCAGCGCCAAAAAGAAATCGGCAGATATATTGTCGATTTTTATTGTGCTAAGGCGCAGTTGGCGATTGAACTGGACGGCTCCGGGCATTATGAACCAGTGCAGGCGCAATATGACAAGGAGCGCACTGCGTATCTTGAGAGAATGGGTTTGCATGTCCTTCGTTTTACGAATTTACAGGTGAATCGCGAATTCCGCGGCGTTTGTGAAACGATTTCCGAAACAGTAGATAAACTCCGCATCAATGCTGTGGGTTTTGATAAAGAACAGCCCGTATCGGGCTAGAGGGATGATAGCCTCTGCGTGACGTTATCTCTCCCTCCGTCACCGACAAAGTGTTGTCGGCGACACCTCCCTCGTCAGAGGGAGGCAATCATTGTATGTTAAAAGATAAAGAGAGGTTATGAAAAAATGCAGTACATGGGTCTGAACGACTTACGTGAAAAATTCCTGTCATTTATGGAGTCGAAGGGTCACCTGCGGCTGCCGTCCTTTCCGCTGATCCCCAAGGATGACAACTCGCTGCTCCTGATCAACTCCGGAATGGCGCCGATGAAAAAGTACTTTACCCGCGAGGTCACTCCTCCGCGTGACCGCGTCACCACCTGCCAGAAGTGCATCCGTACCCCGGATATCGAGCGCGTCGGCATCACCGCGCGTCACGGCACCTATTTTGAGATGCTGGGAAACTTCTCGTTCGGCGACTATTTCAAGCACGAGGCGACCGCGTGGGCGTGGGAATTCTTCACCAAAGAGCTGGAAATGCCCGTGGAGAAGCTCTATGTCTCCGTCTACCAGGACGACGACGAGGCGTTCGATATCTGGACAAAGGAGATCGGCGTCGATCCCTCTCATATGGTCCGCATGGGCAAGGAGGACAACTTCTGGGAGCACGGCTCCGGTCCCTGCGGCCCCTGCTCCGAGATCTACTTCGATCGCGGCGACGAGCACGGCTGCGGCAGTCCCGACTGTCATGTCGGCTGTGAGTGCGACCGCTTTGTCGAGGTGTGGAACCTCGTATTCTCTCAGTTCGAATCCGACGGCAAGGGCAATTATACGCCGCTTGCCAGAAAAAACATCGATACCGGCATGGGTCTGGAGCGTCTTGCGTGCGTCATGCAGGGCGTGGATAACCTGTTCCTCGTGGACACCGTGCAGAATATCATGAAGCACATCAGCAGCATCGTCGGCGTGAACTACGGCGAAAGCGACAAGAGCGATATCTCTCTGCGCGTCATCACCGACCACATCCGCTCCACTACCTTTATGATCGCCGACGGCGTCATGCCGTCTAACGAGGGCAGAGGCTATGTCCTCCGCCGCCTGCTCAGACGCGCCGCGCGTCACGGCAGACTGCTGAATTACACCAAGCCGTTCCTGTATCAGGTCTGTGAGACCGTCATCAAGGAAAACGCCTCCGCCTATCCCGAGCTGGTGGAGAAAAAGGAATACATCACCAAGCTGATCCGCGTTGAGGAGGAGAATTTCGCGAAAACCATCGATCAGGGCTTTGCGATGCTGCAGGGCTTCATCGAGAGCCGCAATATCTCCACGCTCTCCGGCGAGGACGCGTTCAAGCTCAACGATACCTTCGGCTTCCCGATCGACCTGACCCGCGAGATCCTCGAGGAAAGAGGCATCAGCGTGGATATCGACCGCTTCCGTGAGCTGATGCTCCTCCAGAAGCAGCGCTCCCGCAGGGCGCGCAAGAACGCCGGCGCGGACGCGTGGGTATCCGACAGCGTTGATCTGTCCGACGTCGCGGCGACCGAATTCGTCGGCTATACGCAGTATGAGTGCGAAAGCACCGTGCTGGCGATCGTGAAGAACGGCGAGCGTGTCGACCGCGCTCAGGAGGGCGACACCGTCATCATCGTGATGGACAAGACCCCGATGTACGCGGAAAGCGGCGGTCAGGTTGCCGATACCGGCGAGATCGATGCGGGCGACTGCTCCATCGACGTGGACGACGTCAAGAAGGACGCGTCCGGCATCTTCATGCACGCTTGCCAGATCACCACAGGCACCCTCGCGGTCGGCGATACCGTCACCGCAAAGACCGATATCGCCCGCAGACAGGAGATCATGCGCAACCATACCGCGGCGCATCTGCTGCAGGCGGCGCTCAGAGAGGTGCTCGGCACCCATGTCCAGCAGGCGGGCCAGCTCGTCAATGAGGACGTCGTGCGCTTTGACTTCACCCACTTCTCCGCGATGACAGCCGATGAGCTGATCCGCGTCGAAAAGCGCGTCAATGATATCATCCTCGAGGGCATCCCCGTCACCTGTACCGAAATGAGCATCGACGAGGCAAAGCAGAAGGGCGCGATGGCGCTGTTCGGCGAAAAGTACGGCGATATCGTCCGTGTCGTCGAGGCGGGCGATTTCAGCAAGGAATTCTGCGGCGGCACCCATGTCGACAACACCGCGAAGGTCGGTCTGTTCAAGATCCGTCAGGAAGGCTCCGTCGCCGCCGGCGTGCGCCGTATCGAGGCGCTCACCGGTCACAATGTCATCGGCTACCTCGGCAATGTGATCATGGCTGTCGGCAGCGCCGCTGCCGCTCTGCATATCAACAATCCGCTGGAGATCGTCGAAGGCTCTCAGCGTGTCGCGGAGCGTCTGAAGGAGGCGGAAAAGGAGATCGACAGGCTCAAGGCGCAGATGGCGCAGTCCAGAGTGGACGAGGTCATCAGGAACGCCGATAAGGCAGGGGACACCCTGGTCGTCACCGCGCTGATCAACGGCGCGTCCGGCGATATGCTCCGCAAGATGTGCGAGGGTATCGGCGATAAGGTGGACGACGCGGTCGCAGTACTCGCGGGCGTTCAGGAGGGCAAGCTGACCTTCTGCTGCTCCTGCACCAAGACTGCCGTCAAAAAGGGTCTGAAGGCGGGCAATATCGTCCGTGAGGTCGCGAAGATCGCCGGAGGCAACGGCGGCGGCAAGCCCGATATGGCGATGGCAGGCGGCAAGGATGTCACCAAGGCTGACGAGGCGCTCTATGCCGTCAAGGGCATCGTAGAGGCCGCTCTGTAATGGAGATCCCGTAATTGAATAGCATATAGCTGATAACAAAAGCCGGAGTGTACGCATTTGTACATTCCGGCTTGTTTGGTTGTTGGTCGTTAGTTGTCGGTTGATAGTTGATAGTTGTTAGTTGATAGTTGTTGGTTGTTAGTTGTCGGTTGTTAGTTGTCGGTTGAAAGTTATTTGTTGATTGTATTAATGGATGGTCCTGCCAACCATCAACTGCCGACCGGCATGTTGATATGTTGATAACCCGCAGGGCGTTGTCTTTTTCTTTTTCTTTTCTTTCTCATTTCATTTCATTGACTTTATTTTTTCTTTCTCTTTTTCTTGTCTTTGTCTTAGCTAAAAAAATAAGCAAAAAAAGCAATTGGTTTTTATTGCGCTTCATGCTTGTATATTTCGGCGCAATATGCTTCCAGCTGTCCGTCTTTTTCTGCCTTCGGCGGACGGCCTCCCTTTTTGCCTGCTTCACTGCGCTTTTCGCAGACCTCTCTGTACCGCTCAAAGTTGACGTCGATCTCGCCCTTCATCAGCGTGTACGCCATGTCGCACGCGATATCATCGGAAAAATCCGTCAGCTCGCCGGTGTCGCCGTAGCGCATCAGCGCCTTGTACAGACGACCCGCCTGTGCGTCGGAGAGCTTCTCGATCACGCAGCTCAGATGAAAATACGTAAAGAATCCTTTCGGCTTTTTCATGGTGTTACCTCCGTGATTTGGTTTCACCTATGCCGAAAAACGGGGCTTAGTTGCATAGTTTTATGCAACCTGCGAAAAAATATTTTCAGCGCCGTTTTAATAATATTATTACAGGATATTCCCCAGCCGCGGCGCACGGATGTCGAACAGCGTGAGGATCCTGCGCTTCGCCTGTGCGGAGACCGCCAGATATTCCGGGATGCTCCCGGTCATGGCATAGCGCCTGAGAGCCGCAAGATCGTTGGCGACGGCGTTCACGTCCGAATGAAAGTTGAAGATGTGCAGGACGCCCGCGTCCTTGCTGAAGCGGTGGTCGAGACGTTCGGTGACGGACTGCGCCTCATACGCTTCATTGTGCTCCATATGCGCGTCCGCCTGATTCAGCAAATCGGTATAGATCTGCGCGGCGTTGGCGGTATAGAGGTATTCGACGCCGCCCAATACCAGCGACGCGGCGATCAGCCCGATCGCGATCCATGCGCGTTTCACGGTGCATCTCCTTTCTGTGTGCTTTCCTTTTCCTGCTCGTCCAGCTCGTCCCGCAGATCTCTGCTGTCCACGCCGTCCTGCGGCACGTCCTCTTCTTTGAGGATGCTCAGACTGCCGTTCGGCTCGATGATGCCGTATTTTACGCCGCCCGCGTCGGGACACTGCTGCTGACGGAGCAGGGAATAGACGTCCTCGCGGCTGAGGCGCAGTCGGCGCAGCTCCTTCTCGATGATCTCGCCGTCGCGGATGACGATGATCGGATGACCGCAGATGATCCCCCGCGCCTTTCTGCTTTTCATCATGATGACCGATACCAGGATCTCGATCGCCGCCAGCATCAGCACCGGGATGATCCCCGACAGCAGGGGACGCTCCGGATTCTCCAGCGGGAGAGAGGCGGTCTCCGAGATGATCATGGTGATCACCAGCTCCGAGGTCTGCATATCGCCGACCTGCCGCTTGCCCATCAGCCGCACCGCAAAGGTGACGACGATGTAGATCAGCAGGGTCCGTATGATGATGATCAGCATTCAATCAGCTCGTTTCTGTCGTATGATTTTACCGTTGTGTTCGGTTCACGTGTTAGTATGCGGCGGAGCGGGTGAAATATACGGTTTTAAGCCGAAAAACGATATGCAAAATTTGCATAAAAGATTGCATATTTCTTATTGAGCATTAAGAATATGCGCCGATGGAGTATAATACACTATGTATAAGTTCGGATTCGGCGCGGCGGCGTCCGCAGTCGGAGAAAAAGCGGATTTTCTGCAAAAACCTACGGAAAGAAGGCTTCCTATGAGCACCAGCCCTTACTATGTCACCCTCAAGAGCTTTATCGATGAGATCGGACTCGACTGCTATTATATGCCGGTCGATCCCGAAGAGATCCACATCGACTCGCCGGATATCGACCGTCCCGGACTGGAGCTGGCCGGATATCTGAAATACTATAACAACAAGTACGTGATCGTGTTCGGCATGACGGAG
The DNA here is from genome assembly GCA_900315815.1 of uncultured Eubacteriales bacterium. Taxonomy (GTDB): domain Bacteria; phylum Bacillota; class Clostridia; order Oscillospirales; family Acutalibacteraceae; genus Ruminococcoides. The sequence continues at coordinate 588 of ONAS01000070.1, read as the reverse complement.
GTCTCCTATCTGTCCGGCTCGACCGAGGAACAGCAGCGCAAGAGTCTGGAGCCGATGCTGAGCCAAAAGCCGCCCGTCATCGTTGTCGCCCGCGGACTGGAGCCGCTGCCCGTGATGACGGAGCTTGCGAAGAAATACGGCGTGCCGATCCTCACCACACAGGACACGACCTCAGTCATCACCGCCGCGATGGTATCCTACCTGAACGTCGAGCTGGCGCCGCGCATCACGCGTCACGGAGTACTGGTCGAGGTATACGGCGAAGGCTGTCTGATCATCGGCGACAGCGGCGTCGGTAAATCCGAGACCGCGATCGAGCTGATTAAGCGCGGTCACCGTCTGATCGCGGACGACGCGGTGGAGATCAAGCGCGTATCCAAAAAATCGCTGATCGGCACCTCGCCCGAGAACATCCGCCACTTCATCGAGCTGCGCGGCATCGGCATCATCAACGCCCGCCGCATCTTCGGTATCGGCGCGGTCAAGGTCAGCGAAAAGATCGACCTTGTCATCAATCTGGAGCTGTGGAATTCCAAGAAGGTCTACGACCGCATGGGGATGGACAGCGAATACATGGAGATCCTCGGA
>ONAS01000022.1 GCA_900315815.1 uncultured Eubacteriales bacterium | reverse complement strand
AGCGGAATCTCTGAGCTCTACCTTCGGCATGAGGATGCCGTGGTTATTGTTGTAGTTTGCTACGTAATAGCTGTCCTGAGCTTCGAGGTGAGCGATGTTTACGCCGTTGTCGTGGTTCTGGAAGATATCCTTGACATAGAGTCCGAAGGAGATCAGCTCGTTGGGGCGATCCCAGTATACGTCGCCTACGACATCCAGCAGAGGATCGATAGCGTCGATGACCTCATCGGCGTTTGCGTCTGTCGGGAGAGCCTCACGGAGGGCTTTTTCTGCCAAGTCACCGAAACCGGGTACGGAGGATACAGCCTCGCTCAGGAGGAGCTTGCCTGCCAGGTATTCCAGTTCGTCCTTCTTGAGAGCGTCTACGTCGTTCATGAGAGTGAGGAGGAAGTTGCTGACGCCCTGCTGATACTTCCTGCAGTAATCGCTGCGGCTGCCGATTTTTTCTGTCATCTTTTCGAGCAGCAGATATGCTGCGATATTTGCGTCGTAGTTTGCCTTTGTGTCGTCTTTAACGAGGATAGTGCCGTCCTTGATCTGAGCAACGAGATCGGCTACGCCTGCGGGGAGGCAAACAGCCAGCTCCGCGACCAGAGGAGCCATCTTCTTGAGGGGTGTGCCGTACATCTTGAAATCATCAGCCTTGTATTCGCTGCGGGGTGTGCCGTTCTCTTCATACAGATTCAGGAATACGTCTCTGTTGTCGGCGAAATTATCGGGATCAAAGAATTCTGTGGTGATGAACTTGTCGGTGCCGAATCTGGTGAAGCCGTATTCGCTCATAGCTACCTTGGGTACGAGGTCGTTGGGGTTGACAACGTTGTAGATGTTGTTGTAGAGGTCGCTGCCGGGCTTCTCGACATTTTTCGAATTGTAATTCGCGCCCTGGGGAACCTCGAAGGTGTAAGCGTAGAGATCGTCATGGGTGAGAATAGCGCCGTTGGAGAAGATTATGGTCTTGTTTGCTGCGTTGTACCAGCCCTCGTGCATGTAATCCGACTTTGTGCCGTCGCCGAGGTAAACGTTGTTCGACCACTCGCGGAAGTAGCCTCCGGATCTGATGCCTACGCCGATCACGGTGTAATCATCTTTCCTCACGTAGCGGTTCTCGGGATTGTAAGCACAAATATAATTACCTTTTATATTGAAAACTCTATTATTGTTTGATATAATTATTCGTAAATAGAGGTGAGTGTATCATGATAAGAAGAATACTATCGTTAGTTTTAATAGCTGTATTGTTGGTTGTTTCAACATCCTTGCCGGCTGCAGCTTTTCCGCTTGAAAATCATATAGACCAAGATGCAAAAGAAACGTATCTAAAAAAATTATATGAACAATATGAGGACCTTCCACCTGAAAAATGCCTTATGCACTTAGAAGAGGTGTATAATCATAAGATGAATAACGGAGAAACAGACTGGTCAATTGTTTGTGTGTATTTCAACCAGCTTTTTCCTGCCGCCATGAAAAGTGGCATAGTTGGTGGGAGAAGAGTATACGCGCCCGGAGAAATATATCCATTTATTTATGGATTTGGTCTTTACGATGCAAAGTCGGATCTCTTTATTGATTTTTACGACTATCCAGATCCGTTTGGTGAGTGCGACAATCCACCTGATACGTTTGGTAAGTACAACAATGCACATGATATGTTTGATAAGTATGAAGATCTGTATGAAGTATGGCAGTCGCTTGATATTTCTATTTCGACACCGGAGTATTACGGCGTCCCTCATGTCATCGGCGATGCTAATGGTGATCTTGAGTTGAATATTATTGATGCTACACATATCCAAAGGTTTACAGCAGATTTAATATCGAAGTATGTAATTGCAAATGATGAAGCCGATACTGACAGAGATGGAAGTATTACGATTCTTGACGCAACCCGTATTCAGAGGACTCTGGCAAACCTCTGCGATATAGATGGCAATCCTTATAGGTTTGTGGCGCAGCCATAATAAAAAGGGCAAGATAGAGATCAATCTACCTTGCCCGCGAGAAGCTGACCATATTCTTTTTATCCGGCTATGATTCTGTAATTCAGAAATGTACTATAGTCGGGATAGGTTGCCACAATAGGATTGTTCAAAAACGGCGTTGTGTACTGACCGCTGTTATTGACGCCCCTCACAGTAAAGCGTGCTTTATACACAAGGCGTGGTGGGGTCTGAGTAACACACTCAAAGCGTAACGACCTTTGACAGACGATTGGACAGTACCATGGCGAGCGCGATTTTCACCGCGTCGGGGATGAGGAACGGAACGACGCAAGTCATCAGCGTTTCGACGATACCCCACTTCATGACGACCATGAACCAAACGGTACCGAAAGCGTAGCAAACGAGTATGCCCAGCATCATCGCTATCGTCAAGGGCAGAGCCTTCCTCTCCCGCTTATCAGCCGCAAGACCTACAATCAGTGCTGTCGCCAGAAAGCCGATGATATATCCGCCGGTAGGGCCTGCCAGTATCCCAATGCCGCCTGACATCCCTGCGAACACCGGAACACCGACCGCGCCGAGCAGGATGTAGACAAAGACGCTGAGTGTCCCGCGCTTCCAACCGAGCATCGCCGCCGAAAGACACACGGCAAAGGTCTGGAGGGTAACAGGTACCTCACCAACCGGTATGCTCAAGATCGAGCATACCGCGATCAAAGCGGCGAACATTGCGGTAAAGACCATACTCTTCACCGAGAAGCGAGTGTTTTTGCTATCATGGGTTTTTTCAGACATACATATACCTCTTTTTCATAGTTTTTATAATGGTAACTCTTTGCAATGATCAACAAAGTTTTTCCAGATCAGCAGGTTTTCCTCACAACCGCGATAGGAAAGATCAGGATGCCACTGCACTGCCCAAATGAATCTTTTGAGCGGCATATAGACCGCCTCGATCTGTCCTTCTTTCGTCCGCGCCATCATTTTGAACAGAGGAGACAACTGCTTGATCTGCCGTTGGCTGCATCCGCTGACAGACAATTTACGCATATGCAGCAGATCGGCAAGCGGAGTGCCGGATTCGATCTGTACAACATGAGAAGACACGCCGAGCGGAACATCGGTATCTGTCACGATCTCCTGATAGAAGGAGCCTCCTAAAGCCGCGTTCATGAACTGAAGTCCCGTGCAGATACCGAGCAGGGGCTTATCAAGCTCTATCGCCTTGTCGAGTATCAGCGTTGCTGTATCGTCGTTTACCGTGTAAAAAGTGTTGGATCCTCTGGATGCTGTATCCGTCAGTTCGATAGAAGTATCTTGTCCGCCTGTCAGGATGAATCCGTCGCAGAGTTCTACTGCTTTCATGAGCAATTGATCGTTATCGGTTTTCGGAAGGATACATGGCGTGCCTCCCGCCTTAACGATGGCGTTCATACATCTCGGAATCACGTAAAGGCTGTTATGCTGACAGTCTGACAGAGGTACGATACCGATCAAAGGTTTTTTCATATTGTCACTTCCGGTCAATAAGCTATTTGATGATCTTGAAGCATACCGTTTTTTCGTTGATCAGCGGGCTGTGATAGGCGAAGTAGATAGTGCCCGCAGCGGGCGAGCGGATCTCGCTGACGGTCTCGCATTCAAAGGGATCGACCACCCTGCCGAGAACATCTAAAAAGAGTCCTGCCGCGCCCGATCGGATCTGTTCGGTGTCGCTTTCATCCAGTATGACGGTACGGTAGCCGGGGGATGTGACGGCGCTGACCAGACCGCGGCTGTCCATAAAGCGCAGGATGGCGTTGACCGCTTCTTTTGCGGCTTTTTCATCGATCTCATCGGTCGCGTTCGCATATACCGAGAACGCCTTTGTTTCCCATATCTGCCAATTGTAGTTCAGGGTAGTGGTATCATAGGGACGCGGCTTGCGTACGATACCGAACTCCAGTCCGAAATCCTTCATCAGCTCCGGATCGGTAAAGCCTGTGTCCATCATCTTGACATGGGGCAGAAAATTTCCCTGCTGATAAAAGCTCGCGAGCTGGATGCCGTACTCATAGCCCTGCAGTTCTTTGAAAACGCCTGCCGCGATGCGCTGGGTGGTCTCGCCCAGTTCAAAGCCGGGGAACATGCGGTTGATGTCGGTGTTGTCCATCGCCCAGAACCTTTTGCCGAGGTTCATGGAGTAATAATTGACGCAGGGGATCACCAGGATCTCACAGTCATCGGCGATCCTGCCGCTTCCTTCGAGCTTTTTCAACTCCTTCACCATACGGCTGCAGACATACATCTGCTGGACCTCGTTGCCTCTCATCGCGCCGACGATCGCAAGAGATCTCTTTCCGTGACCGAAGCTGTATCCGATCACGTCAAGCTGTTCACGATAGGGGGATTTCAGTGAAAACAAAACCTTCTTTTTCATGCGCTCTTGCCTCCCTCGACAGGCTGTAAGATCCGCGCCAGCAGCGATCCGCCGTAGACGACAGGATACTCGCGCAGGGTAAAGATCATCCCGTCGCAGACTGCCTCCACTTTTTCGACTACCTTTGAAGTCAGCGGATCGATCACATTGCCGATGTGGTCGCCCTTTTTCACCGTGTCGCCGAAATCGGCATACGGTACAAAGATCCCCGCAACGTCGGAGTTGACAAATCCGACCTCTCGTCCGACGGATATGATCGGTCTGCGGACGGGAACTACCTCTCCCTTCCACATGCCGAGCTGTTTCATCAGATTGAGTACGCCCCGGAACAGCTGTCCGCAGTATTCCTTGGTGATGCGCATCCCGACGCCCATTTCCACGACCAGCGTTTTGGTACCGCGAGAGTTGAGTGTGTGCGCCAGGGTGGATTCCAGAACCGTTGCCGACTCATGGATCCATACAAAGTCGACGTTCATCATTTCGGCATACGGCAGGAGCGTTTCTGCAGTCGGCACGCTGATGCGGATCTGCGGGATCTCCTTGAGAAAGATATTGCTGGAATGAACGTCGATACATACGTCCGAACCGCTGATATCGTCTGCGATCGCGGAACAGACGACCTCTGCCATCGTGCCGTTCTTGTTTCCCGGGAACACGCGGTTCATATCCAGATCGAACATCGGGATGCCTCTTGTGATGCTGTCGATGCCCATCGGATTGAGCGCGGGATAAATATCGACGATCCCGTCGAGCAGGTCGATATGCTCGTCGATAAAGCTGCCGACCATATAGGCAAGATACTGCCCCTCCAGCTCGTCGCCGTGGGTGCCCGTCACAAGACTGAGACGTGTTTTACCGGCGCCGTTTCGGATACGGCGCTTCTGTATTTTCAGATTCTCATTGACTGCAAGCGCAACGCTTGCGATCGTTTCTGTCATTGTTCCTGTTCCTTTCCCTATGATAATACCGACCGGACCAGCTGAAGCTGTCGGGAATAGTTCCCGTACATCACGCCCCGATCGATCGCGCAGTCGCGGAAATCTCTGCCCTGTGAGATCACCAGATAGTCGTCGCTGACGGGACAGTTATTGGCGGGATCGATCCCTTCCCAATGCTCGCCTGTCCAGTATTCGACCCACGAATGGGTCTCGCCGTCACAGAAAGCAAGTCCTGCGATATAGCGGCAGGCGATGCCGTCCATCCGCAAAAGTGCGATCAGGATATGTGAAAAGTCCTGACACACGCCCATTTTCAGCGCAAACGCCTGTGCCGCCGTCGTGGCGGTATCGGTCACGCCTTTCTGATAGACAATGATCTGTGACAAAAGCTCGCTGAAATACGCGGCTCTGTCCCTTGCCGTTGCGTTACAGTCGCCCTGATGATCGCGGTAGAACTCCTTCAGCGCCTCGTCGGGGATCGTGTATTCCGATGGATAGAGATAGCACGGCATATAGTCGGTGCGATATTTTGTGCAGTCGACCTCAGCCGATCCTTTGAGCTCAAAGTCAAGGAAACGGTGGTCGTCTTTCAGATAGCCTGCGGTCACATTGTTTCCGAACGCGTCGACGGTCTGCCTGACCGAAGCATACGGTGTAATATTCAGACTGCAGGAAAGGATATTCTGTGATTCCGCCTGAGGCGGGATGATGCGCAGCGCAAAGCTGTGATCATGCACATAATCGTCAAAGGTCAGCTTTGTCGAAAAGCAGAAATTCACTCGTTTCATCCGATCGCCTCCTCGCGCTCAAACAGACGGGACAGATTGTACAATGCTTCTTTCACGCCGCGCTCATAATCCTCCTGTGTTCCGAGCGTTTCCACTAAGACGGACAGCGCCTTTGTCCGGTAGCGGAAGGGCGTTGACCGCGGCACACGGCTCAGGTTTTTCAGCAGCCGTGTAAACTCTTTTTCAACATCGGAGAAGGGATATTTCATACGCATGTACAGATCCAGCCGTTCAACGGTCTTTCCGATATAAATGATGTTCCTGATCTCATCGTCGTAGATGTGTTCATTCAGACAGCCCCAGAAAGCATAAAGGATGTCTTCCAGCGGCAGGAGCGACAGACGGATATTTCCGCTGTTCTCCGCTTTGATCAGCGTGTCCTTTGCCATCTGCAGAAAGGACAGCGAAGCGGTGGAGATCTCCTCGCGCAGTACGATGCCGTTATCGTAGGCGCGTTCCAGACTGTATGCCGCGGAATTCGGATTACCTGCGTCAAACAGAAAGCTGTGAAAAAACGCATGGTCGTCGGCATAGGTATCGGTCAATCCGAAGAACCCGAGGTACTCTGCATAGCCGTGCTCCGAATCCAGCATTTTATCATACAGACGCCCCAGCGCCTTGAGTGTGGTATAAACTCTTTCCGTATAGCGTCCCAGCCAGTAAAGACGGTCGCTGTGTTCTAGCGAGATAGTACCCATGTATCTTTAAAGCCTCCTCCTTGTGATGAATTGACGACGAATGAATCGGGATTGCGGGAGAATCGGGTGAGTCCCGACGCCCAGACCTTGGTTGTTTTGCCCGACAGCACGAATGCTCTCAGATCCGCTTTTCGCATGACCGTTTCGCCGTTATCAATGATCGGCAGATCGAGGAAATCGATGACCTCCTGCGCGATGAAGCGTCTGGGTTCTGCGATGATGGTATTCCGGAATTCTTCCAGCCGTTCCTTTGACAGCTCACTGCCGAACACGACTCCGTAACCACCCGCTTCCGCGACATCCTTAATGACAAGGCGTTCAAGATTGTCCATGACATATTTCATATCCTCTTCATAGAACGGCAGATAGGTAGGGGCGTTTTTGAGGATCGGTTCCTCGCTGAGATAGTAACGGATCATCTTCGGGACAAAGTAGTAAATTCCTTTATCATCCGCAACGCCGTTGCCCGGCGCGTTGATGATACCGACATTCCCGCTGCGGTAAGCTTCCATCAGATTCGGAATGCCGATCAGCGATTCCGGCAGGAAGGTCAGCGGATCAAGGTATTCGTCCGCAATACGGCGATACAGTACGCCGATCCGTGTCTTGCCGCCGGAGTAGGTGCGGTGGTAGAGGATGTTGTCCTCGACGAAAAGCTCGTCGTTCTGCACCAGCACCGAGTCGGTATGCTCCGCCAGATAGGAGTGCTCAAAGTACGCCGCGTTGTATCTTCCCGGTGTGAGGATCGCTCTGATACCGCCGCAGTTGGCATACTCCATCGTTTCCTTCAGCATCTGCGCGTAATCGCGGTTATCGACGACAGCGTTTTCCTCAAACGCCTGCGGCGCGGCGATCCGTGTCAGCTCACGGGCGATCAGCGGATAGGACGCGCCTGACGGGATCCGCAGGTTATCCTCCAGAATAAACCATTCGCCATCCTTCGCCTGCACAAGATCGATACCCGAAATATGACTGTAGATCCTGTTCTTCGGCGTGATCCCCTCGCACTGGGCGAGATATCCCTTTGAGATGTAGATGAAATCATCCGGGACGATGCCGTCTTTTACGATGTTCTTGTCATGATAGATATCATACAGAAAGGCGTTCAACGCATCCACACGCTGGATCAATCCCTTTTCGATCCTCGCAAAATCCCGGGCAGTGATCACGCGCGGGATCGGATCAAACGGAAAAAACTGTTCATTGAACACGCCGTTTTTGTAAATGCCGAACTTTACACCGTACCGCCTGAGCAGGTCGTTGATCTCACCGGCATTGCCGACTGCTTTTGTAAACTGATTCTGCGTCATGGTCTCACTCCGTTCCGATAAACAAAAAAGGCGCCTCTCCAAATGGAGAAGCGCCTTTGCTTACTGTATTTGACAACTGAATTGTACCGCATCGACATAAGAATGTCAAGGCTTTTCCGTATGTTCCCGACGAATTATTTATTTCTGCTTCGCTGACAACGACAAAACAATTTGATGTAAGCACACTATTACCGGCTATAAAGAAAACTGTTCGCCAGATAGTAACGTGCATATCCGTTGGGCGTTTCCGTACAGCTTCCACCAATCCGACATTGGTCAGCGCCTCGAGATATTTCCCGCATTTGTTATTCGGGAAGCCTGCAGCTTTTGCAATTTTGCTTAGTCTGTGCTTGCCCAGAGCGATTTGATACATCAGCGGGTGATAGCTATCAGGCGAGCGGAACAGCTCTGTCAGGACGGCGGGTAAGAAATCCGAGAATGCAGAACCATGACCCAGCAGCCTTTTTAAGTTATCCTCGTAAGACAGCGTCGTATCCAGCTCTTTTGCTATTGCAGGAATCCCGCCGGTCAAACCGTGTAACCGTACAATATCTGCTTTATCCAAAGCAGGAATGACTCTGAAAAATTCCGCAAGTGAACGCGGCATAATATGTCCCGGATTACGCTTAATCTCGGGGGCTTCGGCCTTAGCGTAAACAATACAGGTATGTCTGGGCATTTTTGCATTATCCTCAGCGGTGGAAAAACCATTAAAGCCTTCATTTCCTTTATCTGTATCGAGAATCAACAGATGAAAATAAACTGAATATTTCTTATTGTATTGCTTTATGACTCTGCTCCCATCATCTGCTTGATAGTTGTCAAGTATCTGTTTACAAAACCGTCATATTTTATACGGCGGTTTTTTGTAGATGATTCTCACGTACTATCGTCATTTACTGATATAAACGGTAATCAGAATATGGCATTTCATGATAGTGATTGACTTTTGGCTGGAAAAAGAGAGAGTGAAAGTATGATTGTTCGTAATATGATCAGATGCAGAAAACGCGGAGACATCATCGAAAGTGAATCGTTTCTCAACAGTGGAAATACAGTAGATATCTGCCGATATCCTATGTTATAATTGAATCAAATCATTATTCGGGGAGTGGATTCTTATGAAATCTATGCACAGACCCCTCAGTATCCTTTTATCATTGATCATGATCATGGGCGTATTCACCGTTCTGCCGCTTTCGGCGGGCGCTGAAAAGACAGACATTGCTGAGAAACCTATCATTCTCTTGGGCGATGCGGACGGCGACGGCGAGGTGACGATCCTCGATGCGACATGTATTCAGCGGACGCTTGCGTCTCTTTCGGTTGAATCCTATAACGAAACGGCAAGCGACACCGATCAGGACGGCGAGGTGACCATCGTTGACGCGACCTTTATCCAGAGATGGCTCGCATCCCTGCCCTCAAACGACAGTATCGGCAAACCTCTCGATGAGGTCTTTCAAACAAAAGCCGTTCCCGTACTGCGCTCGAGCCTTGAGTCCACCGAGACCGCCGATCTGCGCTTTTATGCCGATCAGCCGAATGTACCATATATCAACGTCGAGGGCTTCTACGATCAGTTCTATCTGGTCAATACCGACCTTACGGACGGCATGACCTGCACCCGCGACGGCGGCAGGTATACGCTGACGAATATTGCCGGAAATCGCGGCGTTTTCGATATCGACGCCGACACGATCGATATTGATGATTTTGAGAAATTTTCGTACACGGCTTCTACCTTAAAAGGCATAATAGCGATAGAAAAAATGGGGACTGCCTATGATGAGAACTATCCCTTTATCGAGTACAAAGAATCCTACGAACCCGCCGACCGCGCGCCCATAACGCTGAACCTCTGCGAATACGGCATCGACCTCAGAGGTGACGAGAGCGGCGTCTATGCGCCTCTTGCCACCGTCAGCGACATTTTCTCTACCCATGAGCTCTATCGCGTCGTCTATAGCGGCAAAAAGCTCTACGTTGTAAATTATAACAGCACATCCGCGCTCGATAACGACCCTGACTTTATCACGGACGTTGAACAGGATCACCCCGCCGATCTTGCGGACTTCACCTACCGCGAGCTGTGCTTCAACATCGATTATCTTTACGGTCAGCCCGGTCAGGAATGGGTGCACGACGACCTTAAGACCATGAAGCTCGACGAACTCCTGACGGAAAAATATCCCGAGATCAGGGAGAAGCTGCTCTCTACCGACTTCAGGACCTTTTATACCGGTATGGTACATCTGATCAACGGTATCCTGTTCGACGGAGGACATACGGATTTAGTATATTCCAAACTGTTCTACGGAGACCTTGATCTTACTCGAGAAGCGTTCAGATCGATGTTAGACTGTGACTACGCTCAAAAGCATTTTGATTGTGAGGACAAATATTTTGATGACCTGCCGCTCTGCGAAAAGGCGCGCGAAGTCGCTTTCGGCGACGGCTATTACATCGAGCAGGGCGATACCGCGATGATCAGCTTTGACTACTTTTGTGTCGATCATTGGGGCTGGAAGGCGTTCTACGCAGGCAGAGGCGAGCGTCCGCTGAAATTCAACTACGGCGGTAAAGAAACATATGATACCGTGGGCGCCGTTCTCTCCGGTCTCGAGCGCGCAAAACAGAATCCCGCGATCAGGAATATCATCATCGACATGAGCTGCAACAACGGCGGCAACTCCAACGCGATGGTCGCGATCGAGTGGCTGATGACCGGAAAGGGCTATGCCCGCTTTTACGACCGGCTTATTCAGAGTACCAGAACCAACAGTATTCAGTTCGATTTAAACTTTGACGGCAAATTCGACGAGCAAGACGTCAGCCCCTATACCGATTATAACTACGGTGTGCTGACAAGCAATCATTCCTTCTCAGCGTCTAACAATTATCCGTGGTTCATGCACGAGCACGGCGCAATGATCCTCGGACAGAAGAGCTCGGGCGGCGCCTGCGGCATCCGCATCACCTCTGCCGCCGGCGTCGAGTTCGCCTGCTCCTCCGCAGCCACACATTTCCTCTCCGACTCCGGAGAGAACATGGACTTCGGCTGTCCGCTCGACGCTGACCTGATCGCCGAGGGAGAGAACCCCTACGCGAATTTCTTCGATCTTGGCCTCCTCAGCGAGAAGATGAACGCGTATTTCGCGCCGTGATCTGCCCGATCTTTCCCGTTCAATAGTTCTTGATAATATTCCCGTACTGTTTTGGTGCGGGAATTATTCTGTTTTCCGCGAGAGTGCCAATCGTGGAAATACACAAACAAAATCACTCTCGATTAGGCAGAATCAACAAACTGAGGGTGCCTTCAGAAAAACGTGCTCAAAGTCCGTCTTATAGGACAGGTGTTTTTTTAGACTGGTATCGTAAGCTACCTAAATTGTCAAAGTGAAGTTATGGTTTTTGGGGTGTTTTTGCTCAGTTAAGCGTATCGTAAGCGGTACAAGGAAAGCCGGAATAAAAGTAAATGTCGGGAAAAGGGTGATTATGATGGTGTATCTTGAGAGGTTTGTGATCCCTTCGAGTGAACAGGAAGATAAATTCTTTTGGTGTTTATATGACCGGGCATATGATTTTCTTCCGAAACGACAACTGCAATACTATGAAAATCTGAGGACAGCATGCCATAACAGTGTATATCCGTTTCACATCTTTACGGCAGAATCGGGATTCAGCTCATTAGAGTTTGAACCGATCACCATTTTCTACGGAGGGAAGCGCACGGTTTTACAACTGCCAGTTTATCATATCCGCTCATTCTCCGTTTTTACTTGCTCTGCCTTTTTTACTCAAAATGGCTTAAACACCGGGCTTGGAGCCTCTTGATCATCATCTTGCTGTTTTATTCCTTATAGATCAGAAGTCGTTCCTCACTCATATCATAGTAGAGCGTCAGCGGTTCCGCGGACATATCATATACGCGCAGGACGCCTTTGATATCCTCCGCAGTCTTTGTCACTTTCTCCGTCGTGTCCTCAAACCGATCCAGCAGATCGGGAGAGAACGCGGCGGTGCTTTCTTTTTCGAACACCGCCGTATACAGGATGCCCGCTTCAACGAGGTCCTGGAAGATGTGACTGCCGTAGCTCAGCTCTGGGATGTAGCCGACGCGCGACTCGGAGATCTCCGCGATCACGGAGAATTCGCTGATGTCGGCGAAGTCGGACGGCACGCCCAGTTCGGGCGAGGAGGTACAGATCCTGCCGGGCGTCAGCAGAAGCAGATGCTTTCCCTTGCCTCTGTAATACCAGTTCACCTGAGACAGCGCCTGCTTGATCTCGTACTTTCTGCGGTACGGCATCTGATAGTACGCCATCGGATCGATGTAGACGACGCAGTCGATCGGGATCGTTCTGGAGAAGCCCATGGATACGCCCTTGGTCTCCAACAGGATATCTTTGGCCTGAGTATCCGCGGGGAATTCCACCTTGTCGCCGTCCTCGGTGAGCTGTAAGGGACGGCACTGCAAAAGATCGATGACATAACTGCCGTCGGGCGCGAGGTTGATCGTGTACTCCGTGTCCACGGGATACTCATAGTGCGACTGGATCACCTCGAGGATGTCGCGCATATCCTGCATGAGCGCGGCGTTCTTTGTCAGACCGTCACAGGTGACAAACAGCACCTCGCGCATATCGCCGCGTTCTCTGAGGCGATTTTCGGTATCGAAGTTGTGCGTGTACATCAGTTTTTTCAAATAGAACGGGATCTGTTTGCTCAGCTCCATCGCGTCGAAGCCCTCGACGTCATCCGTCTTGGGGCTGACGGCGTCCACGATCCGCTGGGAGAACTGCTGACGTTCCGTGATATTGGCTGCGAGAACGCGTGTCGGCGCGTCCAGCGACACCATGCGGGGATAGGAGCCTGTTCTGCGATCCACCGCCGCCGTGCCCAGTCCCATGACCAGACGCAGCATGCCTGATTTCGGCTTTTCGGCGCCCATGCGGTACGGGCTGACGGAATAGCCGACGCCCGCCGCACACGGCATAAAGAAGCTGTCGTACCGCGATCCCGACACCCGCTGTACCAGAATCGACATCTGCTCGTCGCGTTTGTCCAGTCCGCGGCGTTTGCGGTAATCGAGCGCCGCAAGGCTCATGGTGCTGGCGTAGACGACTCTGACCGCCTGTTCAAACTGCTGCAGACGGTCTTCGAGAGTGCCGGAATTGCCGCAGAAGACGGACTCGTATTTCCCGGCGAACGCGTTTCCGAAGCCGTCCTCAAGGATCGAGCTGGAGCGTGCGATGATCGGATCGCTGCCGTAGTAGTCAAGCATCCTGCGGAACTCCGCTTCGATCTTTGCGGGGAACTTGCCCTCCATGATCAGCTCTTTGAATTCCTTTGCAAGAGCGAAGTATCCCTTTTCGGTGCGCTGTCTGATCCGCAGATCCCAGAAGCCGTTTTCGACGATGTAGGCGTAGAATACGTCCGAGCCGATGTAGAAGGAATCGTGCGGCTCGAATCGTTCAAAGATATCGGGACGGTGGTTTTCCACGATCTTCCGCGCCAATAACATCCCGCAGGCCTTGCCCCCGATCATACCCGTGCCGATCATGCGGGAGTGGATCTCAAAGTAATCGCGCGGCTTGAAATTCTCCTTGATCAGTGCGCGCATACGGCTGTCGCGCGTCAGCATGATATTGCAGATCCGTGAGCATTCCCCGGTGACGTCCATGCCGCTTTGATACATCAGCTTCGTTTTTGCAAAATAGCGCTCCCAGCTGTCAAGATTCTGGTCGATCCCGTCTGTTTCATCACGGTTCATCACGCTGTAAAAACGGCTGACCTCGGTTCCCTGTGACAACGCGGTAAAGCTCAGATCGTCCCTGTGCAGTCGGTACGGCTGGAACATCGTGCGCGAGTAGCGGTTCCACACCTTCATCGGGCGGACGTAGACGTCCTCATCATCCTTGTACACATCGAGGAACAGCTGGGTCGTGTCGCGGATGGTCGCGATCGCGTCATAGGAATGTCTGCCGCGGATGATGGGGAAGTAGGCGACCGTGTCGAGGATGAACAGGAACGGACAGGTCAGATGGAAAAAGTTGCCCATCATCAGATCCGTCGCCCACGCCTGCTCCAGCTCCGACAGGCAGTCAAACACATAGAACGCGTCAAAGCCCTCGCGTTCGATCAGATTATGGATGTTGACGGTAAAGGTCTCAAAGCGGTGGGACAACTCCACCTCCTCGATCTTCAGCCCCTCGCGCGGCGTGAGGATCGGTTCATGCTCCGCAAAGCGGATATAGATCAGATTGCGGTGATCCCTGATCGCCTGATCGGCAAAGCGCTCGGCGATCAAGCGGAATTCCGAGAGCGACGGCACCTGCCATACAACGTTGTCGCCGAGGCGGATGTTCTGCAGGGCTTCGTCCATCATGGGGATGCCCGATGCGATTTTTTCAAAAGCTGCCATATCGTTTCCTCCTATCGGTCAAGTGTATATAAATATGCAAAAAGGCGCCCTCAGCTGAACTGAGAACGCCATTGTTCCGAAAGTGATATGTACGGCAGGATCTGCCGCAGTATCTTGATGCTTTTATTATAATCCGACGGTTCGGATTTTTCAATAGGGAAACGAATATTTCTTGCGCTGTCCGATATCCGGACTGCCGAAGCACATCAGTGCCCGTGAGGAACGCGTGACAGCTGATCCTTTTCATAGGAGCGGTCGGCGATCGCGAGGCGGATGAAGATCGCCAGCAGGATCACCGCGCTGCCCCAGACGGACGGATAGCCGAACAGCCTGCAGCACACGGCGCCGAGTATCGCGCCGACAGTGAAGAACACGATCAGGGATCCGTGGATCAGAAGCCGTTCGGAGGATTCTCTGTCACGGTGGCGGATGAATTTGGCAAGACACGAGCCGACCTGCCGGATGTGGTTGGTGACGAAGGTCGTTGCGGCGGGGATCCCCTTGACCTGACGGAAGGTGTTGAACTGCATGGAGCAGATGAAGTTGAGCGCGATCTGGCAGATCTGATCGGGCACGCTCTGCGGCAGAAAGCCCAATCCGATGACGACGAGGATCTCGACGCCGATGAGCATCGTATCCCATCTCAGCAGATGGAACCGCTTGACGGATTTTCCGAGCATTTCGGATACGAACGCGCCGAGAAAATACGCGCCGATGGGGATCAGCAGATAAGCGGCGTCCATCCACCGATGCTGTCCCAAAGCGATCGCCAGCAGGACAAAGTTCGCGGTCTGCGCGTTGCAGAAAACACCGCCGCGCAGCATAAAGGTATATGCGCCGAACCATCCGGCTGCCGTGATCAGCAGCCAATAGACCCATCGCTGTTCACATTCAAGGTATTCATTGTTTGTCTGATGATGCTGCAAATCCGGTCACTCCTTTATTTGCAATGAGTGCATTATAGCAGGACGCCGAAGCTTTGTCCAGAAAAACCTTGACATTCTTTTGCCGATGCGGTTCCGTTCAGTTCTCAAATACAGTAAGCACAGGCGTCAAGTTAATGTCGCTTGGGAAGTATACCGGACCCCTCGGTCAACGTGGAGCCGGGACTCTGCAGTGACCTTTTCTTTGCGCTTGATTATCCCCTGCGCTTGAATACGCGGTCCCCGAGCCTGAACAGCATCGGGTATACGCCCATCGTGACAAAGATGATCACACAGTAGCGTACAGCGCGCACCGCGTAGGATGCCATAGAGGCGGCGTCGAGGAACTCCTTTTTGAACGGCAGCTTCGCCAAGGTGTTCAGTCCGAAGTAAACGCCTATTCCGAGCACTACCCTGAGGATACAGCGAAGGATATTGCGCGTGTTCTCGAATTTGACGAATCTTGCCTCAAATTCCACCGCGAAGATGAAGCCGATCAGGATGCCGAAGCCGGTGTAATAGTCGGCGCTCCTGCAGTAGAACCATCCCGGAACGGTGATCAGAACCAGCAGTCCGTAGAAGACCCAGCGGTTTTTGACGGCACGCTGCAGCGCGGGAATGAGGAAAACGATGATAAGACCCAGCGCCCAGCCGCACAGTACATCCGTCGGATAATGTACTCCGACACAAAAGCGCGAAATACCCACCAGCAGCGGGAGGATGACGCCGATGATCATCAGGATTTTGTTCTTTTTATAGCGGCCGAGGGAGGTATACAGGGTCACGGCGTTGGCAGAGTGTCCGCTGGGGAAGGAGTAGCCCTGTGCCGAGATATCATAGATATCGGCGCCCTTTTCCACGGGCTTGAGGCATTTGATGCCCGGGTTATCAAAGTACGGTCTGCGCCTGATGAAGATGTTCTTGATCATGGGGTTGAGGGTGATGCCTACCAGCACGTTCAGTCCGACATATTTGCCGAATTCTTTTTCCCAACACCAGTACAGAAATCCCAGTACCGCGACACACACCAGCTGTTCTCCCATTTCGCTGAACACGGACGCGATCGCTGTGCCGACAGAGCCGAGCCATGACTGGATCTACTGCATCAGCACGACTTCCCATTCAAAGTAAAACGTATTTCCCATTAGCCTATCTCCTCATTAAAACAGAATACTCAATTGCTGATCGTCTGCAGGAAAAGACGGAAGTAATCCTTGCCGCTGACCCCGCTTACCGATGTTACATGATAATCAAAGTCGTTCTGTTACCCGTTTATTCGGGTTCAGAGCGGCTTTTTCCTTCAGCCCGGTCGATAAACAGCGCCGCTGTGGAATCTGCAGCGGCGCCTGTAAGTGATGCGATCGTCTCGCCGATACCTTGTGCATGCGTTGTCCGTTTCTCTGTGAGGTCTTTTGCTGATCATTTGCTCAAGCAGCTGCGGTGTATCGGTATGCCGCATCCGGTTTCTTTCAGAGTATCCGAAACCGGATGTTATCATCACTTCTTCTTTCTCTTTTTGACCAGCACAACCACAAGAACGGTGATGCCGGTCAGGACAACGACCGCGATGATCGCGATGATCAGATAGGTGTTCCAGAAATTGCCCGATGAACCAGAGGAGCCGTTTGATGCTTGACTTTTCGCGCTTGTAGGTGCGGTCGTCGCGGCGGTCGTCGCGGTTGAGGCGGAGGTCGCCGCAGTCGCCGCGGCTGATGAGGCTTCCGCGGTCGCATCCTGTTTCGCTTCGGTCGCGTTCGCGATCGGATCCGTCTTAGCCGAATCGGAAGAAAGCGGGATCACGACCGTATTGGACATCGCGCCGTATTCGGAGCCGTTCGGAAGGAACGCATTGAATACGCAAAAGCACTGGAGCGTTTCGTTCTCAACATCTGACTCGGTAACGGTATAGGTAAAGCCGTAATTACCGTAATCTCCCATGGAGATCACGCCGATATCGCCCGTCTGATTGTTCAGCGAATCCTTCACTGTCGCGTTATTCAAGTCGACATTACCGGTATTTTGGATATTCACGCTGTATCGGATCGTTTCTCCGGCGGTAAAATAGCTGCCGTTCGAAGAAGGGGTCACCGTCATCTCAACGTCACAGCTCGCCTCGGGCTGTTGGCTTACAGCCGAAACACTGACCATGTTGGAGCTGTCGCTGTAGGTCGCGCCGCCGGGAACCATTCCCCGGGCGCTGACGGAACAGTAGACCGAGCCTGCGGACACGTCGGAGCCGGTCACCGTATAGTTGAACACATAAGAGGTGCTTTCACCGGGATACAGGGTACCGAGCGACGGAGAAGAGATCCCGAGCGTATCAAAAGCGGTCAGCTCGCTGATCGTAACGTCACCGGTATTCATGATCGTGCACTCGTATGTGACCGTGTCCCCTTCGGCGTATTCGCTGCCGTCCGCGGAGAGTACGACAGAGAGACCGGGGGTCGCCGCCGAGGCGGTAAGTCCGAGGGTGAATAATGCGCCGAGAATCAGGATCAGCACAAGGCTGATGGTTTTCATACTGCTTTTCATGTTCTTTCCTCCTTTGATGCCTGTCATACTGACATGAGATGACAAGCCCGCTGTATTTATCGTACCATATCCTGCCGCTGATTGCAACAAGCATCAGCGCGTTTTTTCGGAATGCGCGGACTAAACGGAATAGTCCGAAGCAACGCTTCTGCGCACGCTGTCAGGCTTTTGCACGCCCCTCAGATCGCTGCGCTTCATGTGATCGTATGATTTCTTGCGCGCCGACCCATCCTTTGATCAAAAATCCTTCGGATCCCTGACGCGTCAGCATAATCAGTCATTGCGGAAAAGGAAAGTGTATGCTAGAATGGGATTGCATACTGACAGTCAAACGCTTTTGAGCAAATCAGGAAGAATGATGCAGATACGCAGAAAAACAATCCGCAGTTTTTTCGCTTGTACCGGTACTCAGCGCGTTTACCGTCATCCCCGCTTTTTGCGGCGTCGGAGTCACTGCAAACAGCGGATGCAGACATCGAATCAATCAATCAACTGCCCGGCGACGGCGATGCGATCGTCGACATGGAAAAGCTGATCGCTGACATGATGGCGCGGGCAAATGTCACCGAGGACGAATTGAAGCGGCGAGGTGTTGTTCACACCGACTTCGGCGAGGATCTGTCGTGGGATTATCTCTGCTATGTCAGAAGTCACCCGATCTGCTGGGATCGTCCGACCGCGATCCTGTACGGCGGCCGTGATGAGCTGACCTCCCTTGATACGATCCGATCGTTTGCCGAGAAGCACAACGCCGACCTGACCGTTATGGAAAACGGCGGGCATTGGTTCCATACCGAGGAGCAAATGCGGTTTTTGGATGAATGGATAATAAGGACAGGATCACACGACAGGTAAAACGAACAGCCCGTCTGCTGAATGATTCCTTTTCTCCTCGATCACAGGCACGCCCCGGAGCAGTCTGCCGATCCTCCGAATATCATAGCAATCATAGAGTGAACGGCGACGGAGAAGCGACGATCTGCCGGGAAAAACAGCAAAGCAAAACAGTATACGCGATCCTCACGTTTGTGAAGGATCTGAAGACTGAGAAATGATCTCATACAGGTCAGGCTGACATGACGTTATGCCTGACCTTTTGTTTTTCGGCAAGAAAATGCTTCACGGTTCTGGACACAAGCCCGTTTTTGTGGTATATTTTTTGCAGAAAATCTTAAGGGGCAGGGTAATATGTCAATGTCTTTTTCTCCCGATGAAACAAATCTCAGCTATGATGAGCAAGCAAAGCTCATCCTTGACCGGTTCATATCTCAGCTGAATACGCAAAGCGAAAAGCCGGATCCCGATGATGCTTCTGCCGATCTGAAGTATACGCGGTCTTTGCAAAGGGAAAGGCTGAGAAAAAAGGACGCTTCCATCACCTATGATTATTCGCGCAATTACGACAGAATGATCAAGGGTGTCGCATGGAAGATGGACGTCGATACGCGTTACGTGACAAGGATCCCGTTCCACAATCTCATCGCGCGGGTCGGATTCAGGGTCCACGGCAAGCTGAAAAAGGAGATCCGTGAAAGGCAGACTATCTACGCGTACGCGATTTGGCTCAAGGGACAGCAAAATGCCGACGCCAATTATGTGTGCCCTCACTGCGGCGCGCCTACCGTCGTCAGCAAGCTCACCGAAGGCTGTGAGTTCTGCGGAACACGCTTTTTGCTGAACGAACTTTTCCCTAAGATCACGAATTTCTATACGGTCGACAGCTTCAGCTATGTCCGTCATGTCTTGCCGTTTGTGATCGCCGGCGGTCTTCTCGCCCCGTTGATCACGTTCTTCACGAACATGAGTATGTATACCCAGGCTTTTCAGGGAGGGGACGTCCTCGGCATCATACAGTGCGTATTATCGCTCGCTGTTTCCGCGGGAGTCGGCGCGATGGGCGGATACATCCTTCTCGCTATGGCGGCGCTTGGCTACGTCATCTGGAAGGCGCTGACGGGATTGCCGACGATGATCAGATATTTTAAGGTCAAAAAGAACCTGCCCGTCTTCATGCGTCGCTTTGAGCCGAATTTTTCCATCGACCATTTCATCGGGAAGCTGATCTATCTGACCAACATGATGGTTTACTCCGAGAATTACGACGATCTCGCCATGTACGACGGAAAACCGATGCAGAACACCTTTGACGATATTATCGATATGCGCTGGCGCGGACTGTTCGACGTAAAGAATTATTATGTCGATAACGGGCTTGTTTATCTGGACGTCGTGGTGTATATGGATGATATCCATTGCAGGAAGAACAGGGTCTTCCGCAAAAAGGATAAATTCCATCTTCTGCTCTGCAAAAGCGTCAACGCGGAGAACGATTACGGCTTCACCATCCACGCGGTATCCTGCCATGGCTGCGGCGCCAGCTTTGATGCGTCAAAAATCAAGCATTGTCCGCATTGCTCAGGCGAGTATCATCACTATAAGCGCGATTGGGTGGTAAAGAAATTCGAGAAGTTCTGACGCTCCCGATCATCGTTCCGGCGTTCCGGAATCCGCAGATCGAACCGAAAACAGCTAAAAAAACAGGAACGGCTCGCGGTATGCTTCCCGAGCCGTTTTTCATTCGCGGAGACTTCGGAGGATGGCCCGCACGTCTGCGGAATTTTGTCGGACTCTCCGATATTTCTTGACAAATGCAGAGATTTTGAGATAATAGAAATGATCAATAAAAGGAAGCGGGCGAACAGACGATGACCAATGGATCAAAGACGAGCGGGATCATGAAAACAATCGGAGCGTATGTGATGATCATCGCGACTGCCTTCATCATGGCTTTGTGTTATCAGATCTTTATTTTTGAAAACAGCTTTGCCCCTGCGGGCATCAACGGTATCGCGACGATGATCCAATACAAGCTGCATTTTTCCGTCGCGTATCTGAGCCTTCTCATCAATGTTCCGCTGTGCATCCTGGCGTTCATTTTTCTGGACAAGAGCTTTGCCGCGAGGACGACGGTCTTTACGCTGACCTTCTCCGCCGCGCTTCTGCTGCTGCAATACAAGGTGATCGACCTGTCCTTCCTGAGCTATAAAACCGCCAACGGGACCAGCACGATCCTTGCGCCGATCGCCTCGGGCGTCATCACCGGCATCATCTACGGGGCGCTGATCCGTATGAACTCGTGCACCGGAGGTACGGATATCGTTGCCGCGCTGATCCACAAAAAATGGCCGGAGCAGAATCTGATGTGGATCATTTTCGCGATGAATACCTGTGTCGCCGCCGCGTCCTATTTTGTCTATGACTTCAAGATGGAGCCGGTGGTTCTCTGCATCATCTACTCGTTCCTCTCAAGTCAGGTCAGCGACAAGATCCTGCGCGGCTCACGACAGCGGATCAAATTCGAGATCGTGTCGCAGGAATCCAAAGCGATATCCGAGGAGATCATGTCACAGCTGAAGCATTCCGTCACGGTCGTCCCAGCAAAGGGTATGTTCTCGGGCAGGGAAATGGAAATGCTGATCTGTGTCGTGCAAAAGCACCAGGTCGTCGCGATGGAAAAGATCATCGCCGCACATCCGGACGCCTTTGCCTATTCGACCGTGATCAATGAGACCTTGGGCAATTATCAAAAGATCCGTTACAACTTTTTTGAGAATCTGAAAAAGAAATAGCCGCAAATACACAGCGGGGCAGATACGTCAGGTACCTGCCCCGCTTTTGCTTTCGGGATCAATCATGCCTTGCGCTGCTGACAAACGCCGCAAAGATCTTCATGCTGTTTTCATCTGTCTGACAGGACATTTCGGGATGCCACTGTACGCCCCAGACAAACCGTTTTTCGGGCATATACGCCGCCTCGATCACGCCGTCGGATGCACGCGCCATACATTTCAGCATCGGGGACAGCTCTCTGACGCCCTGGTGATGATAGCTGTTCACCGTGATCCTCTGCCGCTGAAGCAGCGACGACAGGGGCGTGTCGGGTTCGAGAATCACGTCGTGGGAAACGGGATCCTGCGGCGGGGTATGCAGATGCACGAGCGGGTGTTCAACCTCTGAAGGGATATCCTGCCAGAGCGTTCCGCCGAGCAGGACGTTCAGAAGCTGATGTCCTCTGCAGATCCCCAGCACGGACAGGTCGTGTTCCAACGCGAATCTTATTGCGAGAGACTCCTGATGATCGCGCAGGGGACAGGTGTCGGGTGTATCCGCAGTATCGGCTTTGCCGTAAAGCGCGGGAGATACATCCTGCCCTCCTGTAAAAAGCAGTCCGCTGCAGATTCTGAGCGCCTGCGTGAACACGTCTTCCTCCCGGGTCAGCGGGAGCAGTATCGGGACGCCGCCCGCTTTGATGACGCCGTCAAAATATCCCGGGTGGATCCAGATGCTTTTTCTGTTGTCATCCCATAGCGGCATGACGCCGATGATCGGTTTGCTGTTCATAAATCATTGTCCTTCTTGTCTGATGATACCGGTGTTCAATTTATCATATCTACTGAGGTCATGTGCTGATGCGCACATTCTTATCAGAAGTCTTTGGGATCCAGGTGATACACGGTGCCGTAATCCATGTTGACGACATAATCCGCCGAAAAATCCGTCAGGTCGTATACGACGGACCACTCGGTGAACATATTGTAAACGGGATCCTCCTGCTTGACGGCCTCCAGGAGCTTCATGGAATCCTCCGCGGTGTTTTTCGGCTTCTCCTTCAAGGCGTTGTCGAGCAGATCGAATCGGTCGCACTGTCCCGAAAAATCCCCCTCCAGAAATTTATCCGACATCCTGAAGTTCGTGCAGATCGGACTTTTGACGACTCTCATCTTATCGTTATACCACTCGGCGACCGCGGCGTCACCGCTTGCGTCGGCGATGAAGATATGCTGAGTCCATCCGTGTCCCGAATGGATGTTGTATTGCTCCAGCAGTCCGATCGCTTCATCGACCGAAGCGGCACGGTCGAGAATGAGACGGATCGCCATGGTGACCGTGATGTCGGGCCGATCGGAGTACATATGCGTTTCGCCGAGATCCATATCCAGCAGGGAAGCGCTCAGTCCCTTCTCGTTCATGCCGTCCACGCACATATAAGGCGCGGATAACAGGGCGGCTCTGCCGAAAAAGCTCAGCGTACCGTATTCGTTATCTCCGCCGACGGAGATCATGTCTGTTGAAACCGTGGACATTGAAGCATATCCGTCGTTGGGATGGGTATAGAGGCAAAGCGTATCCGAACCGCCCAGACCGAAGTTGCGCCCCACAAGATACTCACCGTCGGGAGTCGGCGTGATGAAAGCGCTGCAGGCGTATTTTTCGGGGACAGCGTCGAGCTGATAGCCGAAGAGCATATCATCGCAGACAAAACGCAGCAGGTCGTTTTCGTTTTTGATATGTGCGTCCAGCGCCTTGTCCAGATGGTAATCCTGCTGGAAATTCATCGTATACAGATCGTCCCCGACGTGCTTGATGCTCAGCATGGAGGCGATCCTGCCGTACAGGATGATCCCGGCGACGATCACGCCGATAAGGATCAGTCCGACAAGGCTGAGCGCGGTGATCTTGATGATCTTCTTTGTTTTTGAGCGATTGTCAGCGGTTTTCATAGTCATCACCTTATTTTCATTACGGAAGCCGTCGGGCGCCTGCCTTGAAGCGTTCTGCCCGTGCGGAGCGGATCGTGAGAGCGGCTGATCCAATTATACGCCATGCGGTCCGTATATGCAACACAAACACGGATTTTTCTGCGTGATCCGACATCCCGCGCGTTTCTGCTTTTTCGGTCGGAAAATCCGCCGATGGGAGAAAAGGATACAATAATGCACACGGATATCGGACGTCTGCCGATCGTTTTCCGAGATCAACCGTTTGTCCCAGAAATCGACCGTTCGTCCCTAAGGTGTTGCGGATCGATGTAAAAATCTTTATATTTATAATGAAAAAATATTGTAAAGGACGGGATATAATGCTAAAACGTATTTCAAAAAATGCTAATCGCTTCTTTTGACGCTGTGCATGATCGCCTCAGTGGTCACAGTCAGCGTCATCGGCACAGCGGCAGCCGACGAAGAATCCTTCTTCGACAGGCTGAGCGATATCGCTGCGGTATCTGACGACGGCGGCAGATCCGACGCAGGCAGCTCGTCGACCGGCGGCACGGTCGGTCAGTACAACCTCGATCAGCTGGCAACCGATCTGCTCGTTTCTCATATATCAAGCGCGAACGAGCTGGAAGGCGGCGAAATGCTTGAGTATGTGCAGGAGGCACAGCAGGCAGACTATGACGGAAACTTCATCACCTTCTCCTGCGACCAGGACCTGTACAGCTCATTTGGCTTTAATGTTGACAAGATGAAGGGCGACGCAAAGAATTATGCGACCTCGCCGCAGTATCAGGATCCGATGTCCGGCTACAGCTTCATCTATCCCAACGAGCTGGTGGTCGCTTCGGTCAACCGCTACAATGAATGCGAAGCGATCGTTGAGACCATCAACGACATGGATTTGGACAACGCGTCAAAAATCGACGGTTATGACGATCTTGCAACCAATACGAGCCAGCTCAAATGGGGCCAGAACTCGGATGAATGGGATTTTCAGACCACTAACACGATCGGCGTCGACGTTGACGGCGACGGTCTGGACGAATTGGTGTATTTCGGTCTTGCCTATAAGAGAAAAGACCCGAATATGGGCTCCGGCATCTATCTGAAGCTGTTTGATCGGCTTCCGGACGCCGATGACAGCACGAAATACAACTGGGAAACTGTGGACGAGTTCTCCATCATTATGGAAAGCAGTAAATATGTGCTGGATATCTGCGCACAGGAAAGCAAGGGCTATGTTCCCCTTGCCGCGGGCGACTATGACGGCGACAGCAAGGAAGAGGTCGCCTTTTATATGCCCGATAAGGGCACTGACTCGGACGCAGCCGATGCGCGCGTTCTGGTATATAACTTCGATCAAAAAGATGACGGCAGCTATTCACACAGCGAGCTCGCCCATTTCTATCTCAAGGATTTCACCTCCGACTACGGGCAGATGGGCTCGGGATGGTATCTTCCCACCGTTGCGCTCTCTACCACATCGATCCGTCCGGGCGATCGCAAAAACGGATCCGAAGGCGCGGCGATTTATGACGCCCACGACGACCTCATTGTCACTGTCTCGGTCCCGAATCATTACAGGGACAAGAATCTGGATCTCAATTATATCACCAAGATCTTCTCGATGGACAGCGGAGACGGCGACGTCACCATCATCAACGCCTCCCTGATCCAGAGAAAGCTCGCGGGCATCATCAAGGTGTTCCCCGCTGAGGAAAAGGACGACTGATCGCATTGATCATCAGCAATAGCATCATGAACCGCATGGATAAGCCGCTTTGAGCCTGCCCGTGCGGTTCTGTGAGAGAATCTGACCGATACAAGCCGTGACGCTTGATTCTGAAATGAGAGTAATCAGGAGGAAACCATGTTTGAATTGAATACAGAACGATTGACGATCACCGAATTCACACCAGATATGGCGCAGGCTGTGCATGAAAACTCGCTCGATGAGGACACCCGCCGATTCGTACCGGATGAGGTGTTTGAAACGGTCGGGGACGCGGCGGAAACCATCGATTTTCTGATGTCGCAGTACGGCGGCTGTGAAGGGCCGCTGGTCTATCCCGTATTGCGCAGGGACGGGGAAAACATCGGCTATGTGCAGGCGGTCCCGCTCGGCGACGGCGTTTGGGAGATCGGCTATCACATCGGAGCGCGATACACCGGGCACGGTTACGCGACGGAAGCGGTAAAAGCGTTTCTGCCCGTCATCATGGAACGGATCGGTATCTCCGAGATGGCGGGAGTTTGCCTTGCGGAGAATATCGCTTCGCTGAAGGTGATGGAAAAATGCGGGTTTATCCTGAAATTCAAGGGTATCGACGATTATCAGGGAGAGCGAAGAGAGATCTGCCGCTATCTGTATCAGGGATAAGCTCCCGAAATGCGCCCGACCGCCGAGAAGGACTCACCGAGCGGATCGCGGCAATTGATCCGGACTGATGAAAAGGAGATAAAAATGATCCCTTATAAGCATGTCGTTCAGTATTATGAGACCGATAAAATGGGAATCACGCACCATTCAAACTACATTCGCTGGATGGAAGAAGCGAGAGTCGATTTTCTTGAGCAGATCGGCTGGAGCTACAAAAAGATGGAGGCCGAGGGGATGTTCTCCGCCGTCACATCGATCGACTGCAAATACAAGGCAAGCACCACCTTTGCGGATGAGATCCTGATCCGCATCGCCGTATGTGAGCTGAGGGGCGCTGTTCTGAAGCTCGGCTATGTCATGACGGACAGCGACGGCAAGACCGTGTTTGAAGGGCATTCGGAGCATTGCTTTCTGAATCAGAACAACAGGCTCGTCCGACTGAAAAAACAGTACCCCGCGTTCTGTGAGCTGATGGAATCATTGGCTGAACAGCAGGCGTCCGACAGATGAACCATGCGGAACAATACGGCTTTTCAGATACGACAAACCGATATAAAGGGAGCAGGAAAATGACGCTTGAAGAAAAAGGGAAGAGGATCATTCGGGACATCAGACAAGAAACAGGTAAAAGCCCCGTAAGGATCTTTCAGAATATGGCGCGGAAAGATTATATCGCAATCCACGGACCGGAGCATCATGTGCTTGACGGCGCAAGTCTGCTGGTCGCCTGCAGGAACGCCGGTATGGACATCGATCTCGACGAGAGCCTGAACGCACTGCTGCACGAAGGGCTGAGAATGCCCGGCGCCATGTGCGGTCTGTGGGGCGTTTGCGGCGCGGTGACGTCTGTCGGCGCAGCGCTTGCGATCATCGATCAAACAGGTCCTTTATCAACCGACGGCAGCTGGGGAGAGCATATGTCCTTTACCGCCGCCGCCATCGGCGAATTAGGCGCGATCAACGGTCCGCGATGCTGTAAACGGGACGCGATGCTCGCCTTCAGGCACGGCGTCGAATATGTGAATCGCCACTACGGTTTGTCGCTTGTCTATGAAGAACCGAAATGCGCGTTTTCCGACGTCAACCGTCAGTGTATCCGACAGCGGTGTCCGTTTTACCCAAAGCGTGAGAATCCCTGAGCGTCGGTGCGGCGTTCATCATTTTACTATATCATTGTTAACACATATCCGGAACCGCACGGACGCGCCCCTTTGAGGCAGGTCCATGCGGTTCTGCCGCTTTCTGGAAAAATGTGATTTGGTGTGACACAGTCACTGAACAGGTGTTGCATTTATGCGGTGCTTGGCTTATAATCAAGGAAAGGAAACGGCGCCGTGAGTGAAACAGCATGATTTCCGGAGTGAGGTTTTGTCATGAATATTCAATTAATGCCGCTTGCGCCCGAGGACCGCGAGCAATTCATCAAGGATAACCAGGAAGCGTTCAACTACGGCGCGCTGGAAGAATTCGGCCGCAGAGACGATCATTTTGAAGAAGAGGGAGAGATCATCTCCCGTGAAACGATCGAGAACGCGATCGACACCGGTGAAGCGTACCGCATCATGCAGGACGGCAGAGCGGTCGGCGGTGCGGTCATCCGTGTCGACGGCGAGCGCGGCGATCTCGATCTGCTGTTTGTATCGCCGCGTGTCCACAGCAAGGGGATCGGCTATGCCGCGTGGTGCGCGGTGGAGAAGCTGCACCCCGAGGTGACGGTGTGGGAAACGGTCACGCCGTATTTTGAAAAGCGCAACATCCATTTTTATGTCAACCGATGCGGATTCCATATCGTGGAGTTTTTCCACAGCCGCCATCCCGATCCGAATGATCCCGACGCGCAGTCCAATGGTCCGGAGGACGTCGGGATGTTCCGATTCGAGAAACGAATGGATCGGTAACGCGTCCATGATGCGATCGGCTCCGATAAACGCGTAAACATGATCGCACAGAGCGCACAGCGGCGATATCGGCTTCAAAAGGATCGCGGCTGAGACCGGACGGAATCAAGCCCGACAGTACAGGAAAAGAGGGGGATCGGATTGAACAGTATCACAGTCAATGACAGCGTCTACACCGTCGTCAGACTGCTCGGAAAGGGCAAGGGCGGGTATTCGTATCTTGCTCAGCGGGACGGAAAGCAGGTCGTCGTCAAGCAGATCCACCACGAGCCGTGCGAATACTATGCCTTCGGCAATAAGATCGAAGCGGAACGCAATGACTATGATCGGCTGAAAAACGCGGGGATCAGGATCCCCAAAATGCTCGCGATCGATACCGAAAACGAGAGGATCGTCAAGGAGTATATCGACGGTGAGACGGTTTTTGACCTGATCGCGAGGGGCGGCACCGCCGCAGAATATCTCCCGCAGATCAGAGAGATAGCAGATACGGCAAAGGCGGCGGGTCTGAATATCGACTATTTCCCGACCAATTTTGTGATACGGGACGGTCTGCTGTACTACATCGACTATGAGTGCAACAGCTATGCAGAGGAATGGAGCTTTGACAGCTGGGGCGTAAAGTACTGGTCACGAACGCCGGAATTTGAGGATCATCTGCTGCGGCACAGGGAAAACAAATGAAAAAGATGCGGAATATCACCGAAAGCCAAAGGAGGTCATCGCTATGGATCGTCCGCGCTGCGGAACACCGATGGACGGCGGCGTCTGCCCGAATTGCGGGTTTCCCGTGATACGGATCGCCGCTGATGAAAAGAAATGTGAGGATGAAAGCGAGTCGAAGGAATGTCACGATTTGTAGTATTTGATGTGGAAACACCGAACCGCCTGAGCAATCGGATGAGCGCCATCGGCATCACCGTGATCGAGGACGGCGTGATCGTCAACGAGTATTATTCTCTCGTCGATCCGGAGCAGCCCTTTGATTATTTCAATACCCGCCTCACCGGGATCAGCGAGGAAACGGTCGCGGGAGCGCCGACCTTCCCCGAGCTTTGGACGAGGATCGAGCCGCTGATGTCGAGCGGTCTGCTGGCGGCGCACAACGCTTCTTTCGATATGAGCGTGCTGAAAAAGTGCCTGCGCGATTATGAGATCGAGTGGAAGCCGTATGTGCGCTATCTCTGCACGGTGCAGATGAGCCGGCGGCTGCTGCCCGGCATCAGCCACAAGCTGAACGATCTGTGCGATTATTTCGGCATCTGCCTGAACCACCATCAGGCGGACAGCGACAGCCGCGCCTGTGCCGAGATCCTGCTGCACTGCATCGACGCCGGCGCCGACGTACGGCAATTCATCAGGACCTGCTCGCTGGATCGATGATCCGCCGATCGCTGTCACCATACCCGTTATCAAAGTGAGGATCTGTTCACTCAGAACAGGTCCTTTTTTGCATTATAAGAAATTGCTCGTTTCTTATAATGCAAAAACAAATTGACAGTGCCCGACCGGTTTGCCGCTGAGGCGGCAACGCGCGATGGCTATGCGAAAATTGCGTGCCGAAGGCACGATTTTCTTGCTGTGCCAAAGGTGAGGGTCTGTAATCGGCACGGGGATCGGGCTTGTCCTGTTCCGCTGAACGGAAGGATCCGACCGATGCTTTTTCGTTTTTTGACAAGGCTGATGCGGGAGTGATCGGCTCGATTGCCCCAAATAAAACATCCTCATCAGAGCCGGGGATCGGCGCCAAAAGGGTTGTTTTGACAGCAATAAAAGGCGGATTATTCCATTTGATTCTGTTGTGGACAAAAAAATAGGGTGTCCAGCCTTTGCGCGCAGGATTGAACAGCCCGATGTTCTCATTTGTGCAAAGAACAATTCTGACGCAAGACCGATCCCGCTGATCCGGGCTTTTGACAGGGTCAAAGTATCGGGAATACTGTGAAAAAAGATTCATTTACGGATGTGTGGTGAACCTCATGACAATGCGGCCCTGCCTGACAGGCTCCAGAGACAGTCCGTTTGACAGTGCGCTGATCATTGCAGAGAGAGGAGTGTTGATTTCCAATGGATAACGCAATTCAAGTCGAAACCGCCGATACCCCGAGCAAAGGCTACCGGGTATTCAAGGTGTTTCGGACCATATTCATATATCTGCTGGCAGCGGCACTGATCATCGCTGCATTACTGTTTGCGGCTTCAAACAGCCCGAGCAAGTCTTTATTCGGATACCGATATTTCACGGTTCTGACTCCGTCAATGGAACCGGCGTACAGCGTAGGTGATATGGTATTCGTAAAGATAGAATCCATGTCCAGAACGTTTTCAAGGCGAAAAAGATCACGATCAACAAGTATTGGCTGGACGGCAACAACGAGGACGGCATGCGTCCCGAGGAGCTGAGTGTCGTCGTCAAAGAGAAGATGCCCGGCATCCAGCAGCCCAAGTTGATCTACCTGACGCTGAACAAGGAGTCCGCTGCCGGCGAGATCGGCTGGAGAGCGGAGAAGATCCTCCCGCGCTACTATTTCAACGGCACCCAGACGATCGACGGCATCCAGTACCAGATCAACGAGGTCAGACCCGACGAGTATACGCTGGTAGAAACAGCCGGTACCTACGGCGGAGAGGGAACGAGCGACCCGAACACCTATGTGATCCCCGGCTATGTCGGCGGCACATTCGTTCCGGTCAGCGATACCTCCTATAAGCCGATCGGCGGCGACGGCGCGACAGGCAGCAGCACCTTTGATGAGCTGAACCTGACAAACTACAAGCTGCCGCAGAAGGGCGCCCTGACGCTCAACAAGCGCTTCAGCGCTCTTGACGAGAATTTCAAGGAGGACACCCGCCCGGCGAACCTCTACTTCAAATTGACCGACGAGAACGGTACGGCGTTCACGCTCAGCGATTACACCGCGTTCAAGATGACCGTCAAGGTCGGAGCGAACACGGTGACTCCCTCCGCGGGCGGCGTGATCACCGTTCCCCGCAATGCGGACTGTTCCTATCCCGCTGTGACCGTGTACAACCTGCCGATGGGCACCATGACCGGCGCAGGTCTGCAGGCAAACGGCTCGGCGTATGTGTTTGAATACTACAAATTCGCCGAATGCCAGGCAGACGGCAGCGCGCTTGCGGCGACCTTCCCCTATACCTGGAGAGGCGGAACAGAGGTAACGCCGTGGGACTTCTGGGACGAAGAGAATCCGTTCGAGGGCAGCTATACCGTTACCAACACGCTGAAAACCGAGAACCATACGGTGAAAAAGCAGTGGAACGACGACGCGAACAACAACATACCGAACTACTATCGCACCAGACCGGATCATTTCATCGTGCGTCTGGAGCGGACCACCGTCAAGGATTCGACCCTGCAAAGCGACTGGACCACGGTCTTTGACAATATCAACCTCACGACCAATCCGTCCAGTCTGGATACCGACGACAACTACTCGTCCGACAGCAGCTTCAGGAACCTGCCGCAGTATGACGGCAGCGGCAATAAGTATTATTACAGAGTCGTCGAGACCTATATCGGTCCGACGCAGGATGATAAGTACGATACGTCGAGGCATTCCTACACCATCCCCGGCACCTCAGAGGTCTGCCCCGCGTCCAACGTCTACTATGTACAGTACGACAGCGACCTCTCCGACACCCAGACGCTGATCCGCAACCATCTGATCCGCAAGACCGAGTACCGCAACTATATCGCGCAGAAGATCTGGAACGATAACCTCAACCAGGACGGCAAGCGCGAACCCGTCACGGTCAAGCTGATCCAGTTCACGACGGACAGAAACAATCCTGTCAGGGAGATCCCTGAGATCCTGAACGAAGACAACAACTGGTTCTATCAGTGGAGCAATTATCCGAAGTTCGATGAGGACGGCAACGAGTACCAGTATGCCGTGGAAGAGGTTTCGGACCTCAGCCCCGTCTATTCCGCGCATTCCGTTTTCTCTCAGAGCGAAGAGGAGGACAAGGACAAGGAGGATTCCTTCTCCCGCGTCGATATCACCAATACGCATACGCAGGAGACCCGCTCTCTGAGCGTGGACAAGAACTGGCTGAACAAACAGACCCGCGACAAACAGCTCCGTCCCGAGAGCATCGAGTTTGTCCTGTGCTGTCAGTACACAGCCTACAAGTACGTTTCCGAGGATCCCGACACCCATGAGCAGACCGATCTGACGACGAACGCCGCGATCGAGGCCGCGTACGCAGATCAGACGCTGCGGATCGTCGAGAATACCGCAAAATCCTACGACGGCCCCGTCAATTATGACGGCAGCACCGCCGCGCAGCTGCTCAGCTATTATCCCGATACAGCGCTTGACAGCGGCTATGATCCGACGGATCCCACCGCCGTCAAGACCTACAATTATACGCAGACGCTGACGCCGTCGGATAAGCTCGACGACGATCAGTGGAAGGGCGCGATCCGCTTTGACAACCTCCCCGTCTACATCAATACCTGCGCGACCGACCGCTATGACGGCCGTGAATACGCGATCCGGTATTATGTCAAGGAGGTCGAGCCGACGCTCGCACAAGGCGCCTCGAATCCGTACGTCTACGGCGTGAGCCGCATCGAAAAGAATTCCGAGAACGTCGACGTCACGATCCTGCCGTACAAGGCTGAGGGAGAAGGGACGTCGCCGGCGACCGCGCTCCTCGACGAAAACAATGTCGAGGCGGATCAGACGGTCATTACCTCCAATAAGCTCAAGACCCGTGAGGTCACCGTTACCAAGGTCTGGGAGGATCACGGCTACGGCGACAGCCTCCACTATGACATCGACTTCACCCTGACCTGCACCAACGCGGCGGACGGCTTTGCGTATACGCAGACCCTCACGCTGGATAAGGACGCGATCGATTCTCAGGATCTGCACGTCTATCACGTCACCTTCACCGATCTCCCGATCTACCGGAAGGACGGCGTCATGCTGACATACGCGGTCACCGAGAAGGTCCATGTCGAATCGGGCACGGCTCCCGACGTCAGGTACGGCTATGTGCAGTCGACTCCCGACGCGACGTACGAGAACGGGATCCTGCGCGATTACACGATCACCAATACCCTGCCGGTCGTCCACCTCAAGGCGGACAAGACATGGCGCGATAACAACAATCAGGACGGTCAGCGTCCCGATGCGCTGAACTTTACGCTGACAGGCGCGGCGGACGGCGTGACGGACATCACCGTCCCGGCATCCGGATCGTTATCCGACGGCTCGTCCAACTATACCGGCGATTCCGCCGATACCCGCTGGAAGCAGGATTACGGGATCCAGCCGCTGTACAACGCGGAAAACCATCCCTACACCTTCACCGCCGCTGAGGCAGCCTCCTCGGGCGCCTCGCTCAGCGCGCGCGGCTATATTCGCTATGTGGACGCTTCGGGCGTGACCGACTATCTGGACAGGAACGATTACAGCATCGTTCTCGACTCCGGCGCCGCCCCCGATGAGATCACGACGGAAACGGCGCTTGACGCGTAAGGCAACACCGTCAAGACCTTCCACTTCAAGAACCGCTATGAGCCGAAGAAGGACGATCTGAAGGTCGTCAAGGATTGGCAGGATACCGTCGGTACGCAGGACTTTTCCGCGTGGGCGAGACCCGCGTCCGTGACCGTTGACCTGTGCTATGAGTACAACGGCGACGTGGTCGATCTCGCTGAGCTGAGCGGCAATGATGACCCCGTCAAGAAGCTGTTCGGGAGCGGTTACTCCTTCAGACGCACCCTCACCGCGAACAGCAGCGATGACCTCGACTGGAAGGATCTCTTCACGGATCTTCCGCTCAGGGTCAATCCGAGCGGTACTCAGGTCTACAACGGCGAATCCTTCGTGATCCGCTATTCCGTGGCGGAAGCGCCGCTGAACGGATACACCACCTCGTATGCACCGACCTATCGGCTGGACGATACCGATCCGAACGCCGCTGTCTACAACGGTACGGCGCTCAACGGCGAAAGCGGGGCAGGGAAGCTGGATGAGCTGACCGTCACCAACACGCTGAAGACCAAGACCGTTCAGGTCAAAAAGCAGTGGGAGGATGGCGTCTACCGCGGCGATCAGGCGAAGCATTATGACGTGCATCTGACCCTCGCGAAAACCGCGGACGCCTCCAAAACGCTGACGGATACCATTTCCTGCGCGACAGGCTCCATCACCTCCGCGACCACCGTCACCGACGCCGTCAGCTTCACGGTGCCGCAGTACAACGCGGACGGGACCCCCGCGAACTACACCGTGACCGAGGACGGCACGGATCGTCAGTACGGCTATGTCACCACCTACACCGCGAACCATATCTTCGACGCGGCAGGCGATAACGCCGTCGCTGACAACGCAGAGATCATCGTGACCAACACCCTCCCGCTGACGACCGTTTCGGTCACCAAGCAGTGGGCGGATGATTCCGATCACTATACGCTGCGCCCCGCCTCCATCAAGCTCCATCTGATGCGGAGCGTCGACCAGACGACATGGCAGGATTACGAGGCGAACGTGACCGCGGCATTGTCCGATGTCACCGACAGCGGCAACACCTGGACCTATACCTACAGCGATCTGCCCAGATACGACGCGCAGAACCGCGTATACTACTATAAGGTGGCGGAGGATCAGGTCAACGCCTATGATACCGACTACCTGCAGACCGATTCATCCTACGCGCCGGGCGTCGTGACCCGACAGGACAGCACCGCCGCCGACGGCGCGGACAGCTCCCTGTCATTCGGCGTCAGGAATACCCTGATCACCGCGCCGATCACGATGACAAAGGTGTGGAACGATAACGGATACCCGGACGATCTGCATTATCCGGTGACCTTCCGCATCGGCAATTCGGACGCCGCAGGCCTGACATTCAGCGCTTATGACGTACCGATGGATCCCGCTGACAGCACGACGACGACCGCCGTGTCGACCGTCAACGGTCATGCGGCATGGAGCGTCAGCCGTGAGGTCCCCGTCTATGATACCAACGGCGATCCGATCCGATACGCCGTGACGGAGCTGGACGACGCGACTCACCCGCATCATTACGGCTACGACCAGGTGACGGCGCCGACAGCCGTCAGACAGACGCTCGCCGCACCCGCTTCGACAGCGGTCGTAAGCGGAACGGCGATCACACAGGCGGGTACGCATATGGGTTATGCCGCAGGCTATTACGATTCGTATACGATCGTCAACGAGCTTCCGCTGACCTACGTCACCGCCGACAAACACTGGAACGGCGATGTGGAAATGTATCCGAACGCGGACGCCGTCGTCAAGGTGAACCTCACCTGCACGCCGAAATATCCCGGCAATATCACGCTCAACGCGGAGAAGACCATCGCGTACGCGGCAGGCACGGTCACCTTCGACAAACTCCTTGTCAAGGATTATTCCAACAGCGTTTACACCTACACGGTCACCGAGCAGACGGTGAAGGGCTACAGCACCGAATATGTGACGCATTACGGTACGGCTGGTCAGACCCGCACACAGGACGTCACCGCGACGTCCGCCGCCGCCGATCATACCGTGACCGTCATCAATACACCGCTCAAGAGCAGTGCGGAATTCGTGAAGTACGACCTGACCGATCTTGAAAGGCACGGTACCGAAAGCAGCTTCTCGCTGATCACGCTCCCGGGCGCGAAATTCGAGCTTCACAGAGTATTGTCCGGCAACGACAAGACGCTCTGTGCGGAAGAGACCGCTCCCGGTACCGCGGGCGACTATACGGTCACCGATACGCCGACCGATCCGCTCACGGTCATCACCTCCGGAAGCGACGGCAGGATCACGCTGTCGAACCTCGAGCCGAACGTGTATTACCTCAAAGAGATCGAGGCGCCCGACGGCTATCAGACACAGTTCGACAACAACAGTGACCGCATCTTCCGCTTTACCGTCAGCGTCAGCGATCAGAACGTGATCGGCGTGACCTACGACTCCAAGGAGCTGACAAAGACCGCTTCGGGTCTGGAGCTGGACGGCAGCGCATTCAGCGCGTCCGACGCCGCGTCCGCACTCACCGAGCTGAGCGCGGTGATCCCCGACAGCACCGCTCCGGTCTACGGGATCCCCGACGAGGAGAACATGAGCCGGCTGACCCTGACGAAGGTGGATTCACAGAATCAGACACAGCCGCTCGCGAACGCGACCTATTATCTGCTCAGACTCTATAACTACGAGTACAAGAAGGCGGGAGCCTCCGGCAGTACTCCGCAGGAATACCTCACCAACGCGCTCAATACGCTGGGCGAGGATTACTCCGGCACCGCTTCCATGTGGAATTACTGGGAGAAGGTAGGCGAACAGCCCTACTACACCACCGATCAGAGCGGCAAGATCACCGTCGAGGGCCATATGTTCGGAACCTATGTGTTCTACGAGGTCGTCGCACCCGTCGGATACGAGAGAGATTTCACACACAACCCGACGACGGCGCTGACCAATACCCGCGTGATCGGCCCTGTCGAGCTCCATTCCGGCAACGCGATCCACGAGACCGAGGTCTGTGATCTGACACACCTTGAGCCGCACAAGACCGCGAGGGTCAAGATCCTCAAGACAGACGAGAACGGCAGCCCGCTGAAGGGCGCGACGTTTGAGCTGTACAAGGTAAAGACCGCCGAAGAGACCGACGACACCCTTGTCGGTACCGTCACCACCGGCTACGACGGTCTCAATCCCACCGCGATCACGCTGGATCCCGCGCATTACAACTGGGATCAGCAATTCTACTTTATCGAATCGACGCCTCCCAAGGGCTATTCCGCCGACAACGAGGACGACGGACAGGGCGGCAGGACGAAGATCACGTTCACCCTGACTCCGTCGCTTGCCGACGAGACCCTGCACATCGTGCGGGCGAACGACTCCCGTCTCAAGGGCAAGGTCAACCTGACCAAGACGTCCTCCGCCGCGACAAGCACGGTCGACGCGTGCGATCCGCTCCCCGGCGCGGTATTTGAGCTGTACACCAAGAGCGGCACGAGGCTGAGCCTGTATCCGCATACCTCGGATCCCGCGAGATACATGGCCGCGTATGCGGCGGACGCTGCGGCAGACGTCACGGCGGCAGGCTTCGATCCCAATACGACCGTTACCGACCTCACGACAGGCGCAAACGGCAAGCTGTCTGTCGAGGGTCTCGACTGGGGCGACTATTACCTCACGGAAAAGACCGCTCCCTCGGGCTTCAGCCTCCCGAGCGGGGAAGACGCGAGAGTTTACTTCTCCGTCGGCAGAAGCACCTGCGGCGACGTCGCTCAGGAGCTTTCGATGACGAACGATCCCCTGACGGCACAGCTCAATCTCATCAAGCATATCGATCAGTACAACGATGACGCGTGGGGCGAGCCTACGTTCATCTTCACGGTCCGACAGACCGAACGGTATGATCATACCGCGCATCGGTTCGTCGCGCTGGACGCGGATGATCAGACGGTGCTGACAAAAACGATCACCCCGACCACCGCGGTCACGGGCGGCTTTGAGGACGAGACAGGCGCTTTCAGCCTCGAGCCCGGCAAATACGTCGTCACCGAGGTCCGCGTCGCCAGATATTCCGCGGCAGGCGTTTCGGCAACCGCCGAGATCTCCTCTCCCGCGGGCAAGGTGAACGCGATCGCCAATACCGACTATACTGCGACACTCGAGCTTCTCCCGGACGGCGAAGCCGAGATCAGGTTCGACAACACGCTCACCAATTACGAGAAGCTGAGCCACGCTGATCGGAAGACCAACCGCTTCAACGGACTCAAGGCGCTCAGAGTGGGCGATAAGGACGAGCTCACCCCGACCCAGGCGGCAGGCGTTCTGTACAGCGTCACCGTCCCGAAGGCCGATCTGACGCCCGTTCTGATCCGCAGCGACGGCACGACGGAGCCGATCACCGATACGAGCAAGCTCGCGGTCACCGGTATGGTCATGAGCGACGGTACCGTGAAACCGATCTCCGAACTGACCTGCGAGGAGGACGAGATCACCGTCACCGACAACGGAGCGTCAATCACGCTCGTCGGACGCATGGAGGATCTCTCCGGCAGTACCTATACGTTCAGAGCTGTCTATGATGGCATGTTCAGCGACGACTTCGAGATGCGCTTCGCGGTCAATCCGCTGTACGACAAGTCCGAAAAGACCGTCACCTTCCTGAATGACGCACAGAACAAGTCCTATTATTCGGATAACGGCAATCGCACCGGCGTGTATACGCTGATCTATATCCTGGAGAATCCCGATACCGTCAGGAAGATCCTGCATAAGGGTACGGCGATCTCCGCAGCGGGAACAGCCGCGTTCCCGACGATCGTCATCGACGGCAATTTCGCCGATGAGGTCGAATTCGACCGCTGGTCATACACCTATACGGACGGCGGCACGACCGTCTCCGGCAACGGAAGCAGCAGCGATCTGCTCACCGCGATCATCGCCGCGCCCGACAGCGCGCAGATCACGGTAACGGCAGTCCTGCGGGCAAAGAGCGCTCCCTGAGCGCAGTCAGACTGATAAGGAAAGGAGCTGATCACTGTGGCAGGAAAGATCCAGAAGAAGCATTTCAAATCTTTGGCGGTCATCATCGCGGCGACCGTGCTGATCGTGATCGGCTCCACGATGGCTTTCTTCACCTCCAGCGACGAGACCACCAACAAATTCATCGGAAGCCGCTTCGATATCGTGCTTTTTGAAACGAAGTGGGACCCGGAAAAGGCGAAGGACGTCGTGCCCGGCGACGAGCTGGACAAGAATCCCCAGGTCTACAACGCGGAGCGTACCTCCGGCTATGTATATCTGCGCGTCACGGTCCCCTGCGACAGCCAGATGGTCGACAATGACGACGGCACGGCAAAGGGTACGGTCGGCGACGGCGTCCCGATGTACAAGTTTATGGTCGCGCAGGGCACCGATCCTCAGACCTACGCGGTCAATACGGAGTTCTCGCCGAAGCAGGCGGCAAACAGCGACTGGCAGCTGGTGACGATCGACAATCCGAACTATACCCGCTACGATCGGGAAAAACAGCAGTACATCTACGTTTATGCCTATGCCTCGGGCGGAGAGCTGACCATGCTGCGCAAGGGAGATCTCACCACGCCCCTCTTCGATAAGATCAGGCTTTGGAATTTCAACGAGGACTTTGACCCGGAGAAAAGCCATAATGTGCTCGTGGAGGCGTTCGGCATCCAGGCGGATCTGACCGGATACACTCCCGATCAGATCCCCGAGATCTGGGCGGTTCTTGAAGGGGAGGACGGCGGCTGATGAATAAGAGAGTATTATTGACGGTGTCGGCGGTCATCGCCGCGGCGGTACTGCTGATCATCGGCGTCACGACGGCGTTCTTCACCGACGTAGAGATCAAGGAAAATGTCATCACGATCGGAAAGGTCAGCATCGAGCTCGACGAGGGCAGTTTTGAACCGACGCAGACCTATGCGGTCGAGCCCGGCAGCCGTGTTGAGAAAGCGCCCAAGCTGAAGAATACGGGCAATAAGGACGAATTCGTCTTTATGCGGATCACCGTCCCGAAGGACAGCGTCACCCTGCTCAACGAGAGCGGCGCCGATAAGGGCAAGCCGAAGGGTGAGCGCTCGGTACAGCAGCTGTTCAGATTGCTGGCAAACACCCGGACCCCGCCCGCGCAGGACAATGTTGCCGCGGTGACACGTCCGACCGGCAGGGATGTGGATATCAGCTATCACTCGGCACAGGCGGCGGGCAGTACCGTCGACGGCTGGGAGCTGCTGAAGGTCGAAGAAAACACCGGCTATGACGAATATGTTTTCGGCTATAACAAGCTGATGAAGCCGAACGACGAGACGCAGACGCTTTTTGATGCGGTACAGCTCAAGAGCTTTATCGACGGCGAGACCACCGGCGAAAAAGAGATCGGCGTCTATTGCTACGGCATCCAGGCGGAGTATCTGAAAACCGATGTGCCGCTCAATCTCAGCGCGGCGAATTTCACCGCGACCGAATTGAACAAGATCTACACGATCGTCGAAAATAAAGCAAACCAATGAAAGGCGGCGGGCGATGAATAACAAGATCAAAAAAGGCATTGCGATCGCCGCTGTGATCATCGTCGTCGCGGCCGCGGTCATCACCGTTGCCGCGTATCTGCAAAACACGGCGGAACAGCCGAATAAATTCACGGTCGGCAGGGACGAGAACGAGGTCACCGAGGTGTTCACCGAGCCCAATACCATGGCGATGACCAATGAGTTTGAAAAGGTCGTCAAGGTGGAGAACACCGGTTCTGTCGATCAGTTCGTCAGGGTGTATCTCGACTTTTCCGACTCGCGCGTCCGCGACAAGTCCAAGCTCGTAGTCACGAGCGGCAGCACAGAGGCGGCGTATACCTGGGATGAATTCCTCACGCACCTTCCCGACGACTGGGAATACATCCCGCTGAACACTGCGGGCGACGAGATCCTCGGCGGGTATTTTTACTACACGAAGATCCTTGCGCCCGGGGAGGAGACCCCCGCGCTGATCGAGAAGGTCAGGACCGTGTTTTCCGACGGGAACAACGCGGATCATATCACGGATTTCGATATCGTCGTATACAGCGAAAGCGTTCAGACGACCGAGATCAACGCCGCCGGCACGGAGTTCACCGACAGCGGCTGGAAGGACGCGTGGAAGAGCTTCCTGTCCTTATCCGAATAAACCCATGACAGCAGAACAGGATCCGGTGAGAGCATGAAGGTCATCCCGCTGAAAAAGCAAAGCAAAAAGGAACAGCGCAAATACCACGCGCGGCGGCGTCGCGACTGGAACGGTCTGAAGCCGACCACCAGAGTGGTGAAAAGCAAGAAGACCTATGACCGCAAAAAGCTGAAGAAGCCCGAGGCGGAGCAGTGATCGATGATGACCTTTACCGACATCGGAATATCATAAAAAACAGGACCTGTCTTTGCGGACAGGCCCTTTTATCTTGCCCGACGATCCAGCCGAAGCGATCATCGGCGACGGCGATGCTTCACGCGCACAGAACGCTTTCTTTATCGGGACGAAGCGGGTTTGAAAAAAAGGCATATGACCGTTTTTGACGCGGTGATATGCCTTGCTTTTGTTGATGGGTTTAAATGTGCGGGCGCGTATTGCCGCCCCGACAGGCGTTCCTACTGCTTGCGGATAACGCCCGTGATCACCCTGCCGCAGAAGCGGCAGCTGTAATTCTCGGTGACAGCGTCCGTGATCGGCGCGCCGCAGCCGGGGCAGCGGTCCTTGACGATCTGCTTTGAGAGGGCGATCCTCAGCTCGCCAGAGTGCTTTTCGGGGTTGCATCCGCACAGGAAGCCGTCCTTTATCGCCTTTACGACGTTCTTATACCACTTGGCGAGGGAAACGCTGTCTGTCTTGCGGAACGATTCCGGCACCGTGAGCGCCAGCTGGTCCAGCGTGACAAAGGGGTTCGGCGTCTTTGCGAACAGCTTCGCGAAGCTCTCCGCGGTCTCAATGGATGACAGCCGCGCGAGCGTCAGCGGGAACGCCGAGAACACTGCTACCATCGCGAATACCGTGAAGATGATGACGTTATCCAGATCGGAATGGATCACGCGGAAGTTCGGATCGCTTCTGCCCACGATATCCTTGAAGTACGCGTCGTTGTGATAATTGTTGACCGTCGTCAGAAAGACGATCAGCAGGATGATCATGAAGAACAGGGCGACGCCGAAGGCGACGGCGTAGCGGATATGCTTGGAGCGCAGGTTTTTTCCGAAGTAATAGTTGGGATCGCTCGGCTTTTCGCTGGCGTTGTCATTGATGTAGTAATACCGCTGTTCCGATACGACCTGCGCGGTCAGATCGGAGCTTCCGCAAAACGGACACACGCCGGTAAAGTACACGCGCTTTTCCATCAGTCCGCCGCAGCTGCGGCAGGAGCAGGTGACGGTCTTGCTGTGCAGCTCGATGAACTCGCGGTCGGGCTGTTCGGCGGTACTGACGATCCGAAAGTCCTTCATATACAGCGGGCGAATCAGCGAAAGGTCGGCGCTGACCTTTTCGGGCGTGCTGCCGGTCACCGCGGCAAGCTCCGCGTAATCGACATAACCGTTCAGGTCGCCTTCAAAGTAGCCTGAATAAAAGCGGGCTGCGTTGATCAGCTTACGCGAGATCCTGGAGACGACGATCAACAGCAGACCGATGAAGAAAAAGGCGATCGACGCGGGGACGATATCCGCCTGCATGACCAGATACCAGTCCGCGGAGTAATACACCGCGAGCTGTGTCATGTTGGAAACGGACCACGCCGTAAATGCCACGCCCAGAATCAGGAATATCACATTCTTGACCTTGAGGAATTGGATCAGAGAATTTTTCAGATACATCGTTCTGCCTCCCGAAATATCATTTCACGGTTTGTAATGCAGACAGCCCGTCCTCGATCAGATACAGGCTGTCGCTGTAAAACGGACTGTACAGCACAAGCTGTCCGTTTTTGTTGTGATACTGCGTTTTTTCCGTTGTGATGTGCAAGATATACCGTTATCATATCACATAATCCGTCGGGATTCAACAATAGATCATGCCCAGAGCGAATTATTTCTCAGGCGTCCGGCGGCAAGCGGCTATTGCCATCCGAAGCCGATTGTGATACAATACATATGTACCGGCCGCTGATCTGACGCGGTCGATAACACTGCGAATATCAAAGGAGAATACGATGGGATTTTTTGATTCATTGAAAAAAGCGGCGAAGGACGTTGCCGGCGATCTCGGCAATATCGCCAAGGAAACCGCCGGGGATATCGGCGCGAGCTTCAAGGGCTGGACGATCACCCGTCCGGCAGACCTGAGCGGTACTCCCGCGCAGATCAGCGGCTTTCGCTTTGAGGTTCCTGAGAACATGTATCTGATCAGCACCTGCGGACAGGATCTGGACTTCTCGTACAATGTATCGTTCGATGAGGACGACTACGACGAGCTGGAAAAGGCGAGCATCGCCGTCCAGAGAGATTTCACGCAGCAGCAGGATCGGATGACGAATCCCGTGCGGTATAAGGTCAACGAACACCCGGTGATCTTTGAGCGCGTGACCTTCAAGACCCAGCCCCGCGTCCTGTCGGGCATCAATGTCAGCGGCAAGGAGTATATCGTCTACCGCTTCCGCCACAACGGTGCGGACAAGGCGCTTTCGCTCGCTATTCCCGACGACTGCGCCCGCGACGAGGCGGAATACGCCAAGAAGGCGTTCGAGCTGATCGCGGCGACCTTTGCCTTCTGATACCGTCGGCAGGCGATCCGATCAAACAGGAAAAGGACTCAGGAATCCTGAGTCCTTTTTTTGCTGTCCCTGCGGCTCAAAACGCGGGAAAAATCACTTGAAGCCGTACTTTTCGCGGATGTATGCCGCGTCATTCAGATAGTCGCTGCGGTATGGGCTGTAATGGGCGTCGAACGGATTGTGATAGTGGAACACCGACGCGCTGATGTCCATTGCCGACACGATGTTGCCTGCCGCCCGCATAAAGAATTCGTGGTGATCGATCATGCGGATCCGATCGTCATATCCCAGCCTTTTGTACGGCTCTGTGCGCACAAGAAAGAGGTTCGTCACCTTGCCCATGACAAAGTGCGTCTTATCCAGCTTCGTCATATGCGCGATCAGCAGGGGCTTCGGCGCATAGCGCATATCGAATTTGACATAGGACTTTGCGGCTTCTCTCGGCGGCTTCAGATACGGCGCGGAGCAAGCCTGGACGGCGACCAGATCCACGTTCGAGTGTTCCTCCAGAAATGCCAGCTGACCGTGGATATCTGACGTCGGCAGCAGGAGCGTATCGTCGTCGAGCCGCATCGTGTAGGGCGTTTCGACCCTTCTGAGCGCCTCGTTGAGACCGCGGCTCAGTCCGCTGTTGAACGGGAGCTGAACGACCGTGAGCGTACTGCCTTTCAGCTTCAGCGGTTTTTTGCTGTCGTCCGCGATGATGACCCTCGTGCCCGGATAGTATTTTTGAATACTGCGGTACAGCCGCTTTGCCATGTACTGGCGCTCAAAGGATTTGCAGATGAAGGTCACCTTGTCGGCGACCGCCTGCGCCTCCTCGGCGGAAGGTCTGCGAAAGCCCTTCAGCCGCTGTCTGATGCACAGATAGCGATACTGTAAGAGGGTGAACAGGTCATACAGTACCTTGCAGATCGGCGATAACGGCGGAGATTTCAGAATTTTGACGAATCGTTTCATAAGCTGTGCTCCACGGATTTTTTCTCAGTATATCACAAACGCGGACAAATGTCCATCGGGCATGGCAGTATCCGCGGATATTTATCGCCCGGCTCAGAATCCCCGCGGCTCGAAATGCGGGGGGTTGTTATGCCGTGAGGATAAGAAGCGGGGAGAACACGGCGGCATATTCTGAGGCGGCGGCTTACGGTCGGAACGTCAGCGCCCTGCGTCCGAACAGCGAATACCATACGATCGG
Source organism: uncultured Eubacteriales bacterium (assembly GCA_900315815.1). Classification (GTDB taxonomy): domain Bacteria; phylum Bacillota; class Clostridia; order Oscillospirales; family Acutalibacteraceae; genus Ruminococcoides. Next base: position 174 of record ONAS01000022.1, on the reverse strand, counting down.
AGCAGCGAATACCATACGGTCGGAAAGGGGGACTCTGAACAGGATTTTTTGAGGAAATCGCTGAAAATATCTTGTAATTTCTGTATCAAAATGTTACAATTTTTAAGATAATAGGTATTTTGCCTTTCGCTGCAAACAAACCCAGAATGAGGAGGAAACGCTATGAAAAAGACA
>ONAS01000095.1 GCA_900315815.1 uncultured Eubacteriales bacterium | reverse complement strand
AGAAGTTTTTGGTGGATTTAAAGGTAACGCCGTTCTTCGGCAAGATGCAGCTCAACGATATCAAGCCTACGGATATTCGTCGTTGGCAGAATGAGTTGACCGGCTATCGCAACAAAGACGGTGAGCCGTATTCCGAAACCTATTTGAAAACCATCAATAATCAGGTGACCGCGATCTTCAATTACGCAGTCAAGTATTATGGGTTGAAAGAGAATCCCTGTCACAAGGCAGGCGGTATGGGGAAGAAGCACGCCGACGAGATGATGTTCTGGACAAAGAATGAATTCTTGCAATTCATCAAGGCGATGAAAGATCACCCGACCGCATACGCAGCATTCATGACGATGTACTACACCGGCGTGCGTGAAGGAGAACTGTTAGCGTTGACGCTTTCGGACATCGACTTTGAGAACAGCACCATCCGTATCAACAAGAGCTATCAGCGGCTGAACGGTAAGGACTTGATCACTTCGCCGAAAACGCCGAAGAGCAAGCGAATCATCACCATTCCCGAGAGCTTGAAAAACTGCTTGAAGGACTATACCTCCAAGATCTACAACATTCAGCCGGACGAGCGCATTTTTCCGCACACAAAGTATTATCTTGCTCATGAGATGGACTACGGCTGTGAGAAGTCCGGTGTGAAGAAGATACGGATCCATGACATTCGTCACAGCCATGCGGCGGCTCTGATCGAGATGAATGTTGCGCCGAAGCTTTTGCAGGAGCGGTTAGGTCACGAGCGTATCCAGACAACGCTCGATACTTACGGTCATCTGTATCCGAACAAGCAAGCGGAAGTAGCCAAGCAACTTGATGATTTTATGTCAAAGAGCTGATGGCTACAAAAAATCTGACCGATGTAGCCGATTTGTAGCCAACGAAAAAGAAAAGTCCCGAAGGACGGCTTAAATAAGCCATTCTTCGGGATCAATAGCATTTATCGGATTATTCCCATTCGATCGTCGCGCAGGGCTTGGGGGTGAGATCGAAGAGCACGCGGTTGACGCCGTCTACCTCGTGGGTGATGCGGTCGGTGATGTGCTCAAGGAGCGAGAACGGAACGTCCTCTACGGTGGCGGTCATCGCGTCGGTGGTGTTGACCGCGCGGAGAATGACGGGATAAGCAAAGGTGCGCTTGCCGTTTTTCACGCCGACGGACTTGAAGTCCGGAACGACGGTGAAATACTGCCAAACCTTGCCCTCAAGACCGTTTTTCGCGAACTCCTCGCGGAGGATCGCGTCGGACTCGCGGACGCATTCAAGACGGTCGCGGGTGATCGCGCCGAGGCAGCGGACGCCCAGTCCGGGGCCGGGGAACGGCTGACGGAATACCATGTTGTCGGGCAGGCCCAGCGCCTTGCCGACGACGCGTACTTCGTCCTTGAAAAGGAGCTTGACCGGCTCGACCAGCTCAAACTGCAGATCCTCCGGCAGACCGCCGACGTTGTGGTGCGCCTTGACGCCGTCGGACTCAAGGATGTCGGGGTAGATGGTGCCCTGACCGAGGAACTCGATGCCGTCCAGTTTGCGGGCTTCTTCCTCAAATACGCGGATGAATTCCGCGCCGATGATCTTGCGCTTTTGTTCGGGGTCGGCGACGCCCGCCAGCTTGTCGAGGAAGCGGTCTACCGCGTCGACATAGACGAGGTTCGCGTTCATCTGGTTGCGGAACACCTCGATGACCTGCTCGGGCTCACCCTTGCGGAGCAGTCCGTGGTTGACGTGGACACAGACGAGCTGTTTGCCGATCGCCTTGATCAGCAGCGCCGCGACGACAGAGCTGTCTACGCCGCCGGACAGCGCCAGCAGGACTTTTTTGTCGCCGATCTGAGAGCGCAGTTCCTGTGCCTGCTCGTCGATGAACGCCTGAGCCAGCTCAGGGGTGGTGATGCGTGCCATTGTTTCGGGTCTTACATTTCCTGTCATAGTTACCTCCCGGTGTATTGATACGATATCTTGTAGATAGATTATAACAAAGCACAAGACGAACGTCAATATTCGAAGAGGAAAATCCCCGACAAAATGCGGCAAAAGTCGGATGACTTTTTGTGAGTTTTATCTCCCGTCCCACAGGTGTTTTGACAGATCGACCCTGCCGTCGACAAAGGTCACGCCCTCTTCTTTCAGAAGCAGGATCTGTTCGTTGATGCCGCCGAAGGCGAACGCCGCGGACGGCTCGCCGAAGCGGTTGACCACGCGGAAGCACGGGATCGTATCCGGATCGGGGTTGACATGCAGGGCATAGCCGACGACACGGCTCCAGCGGGGATTTCCCGCGAGGGCGGCGACCTGACCGTAGGTCGCGACCTTGCCGTAAGGGATCCTTCTGACGACGTCGTATATCAGCTCAAAGGTGTTTTTCATCGTATCAGTCACTTTCGTTGGAATAGTGTTAGTGTATCCGTTTGATATCATATTATCACACAACACGGGCAGCGGCAAGGGATCGGCTTGACACCGGGATCGGCGGGGGTTACAATAGAGAAAAACGACGGAGGAAAGAAAAATGCAATATACATATATTACGCTCAGAGAGCGTCCCGGGCTGAAAGACAAAGCGGCTGAGTGGTTCCACAGCAAGTGGGGCGTGCCGACAGCGGCATATCTTGAATGTATGGAGGATTATCTCAGCGGCGCGACGGAATACGGCTGGTATCTTTGTCTGGACGGCGAAAAGATCGTCGGCGGCATGGGCGTCATCGAGAATGATTTCCACAACAGAAAGGATCTGTCTCCGAATGTCTGCGCGGTGTATACCGAGGAGGAATACCGCAAGCAGGGGATCGCCGGCGTTCTGCTGAACATGGCGGTCGAGGATATGCGCTCCAAGGGCATCACACCGATCTATCTGGTGACCGACCATACCGGTTTTTATGAGCGGTACGGCTGGGAGTTCCTGTGCATGGCGCAGGGCGACGGCGAGGAAGAGATGACAAGGCTGCTGATCCATCGGTAAAGCGCGGGATCAGGCGAAAAAAACGACTCTACCAACGGTTGAATCCTCCCCATTCAACCGCCGGTATGTGGTTTTTGCGGACAGAACGCGTATGATAGAAGACGAAAGGAGGTCAAGTGTATGGACCAGAACAAGATCGGCAGATTTATTGCAGAAAGAAGAAAGAGTCAGAAGTTAACACAAATGCAGCTTGCGGAAAAGCTGGGCATCACCGATCGCGCCGTCTCAAAATGGGAGACAGGCAAATCCATGCCGGACGCTTCGATCATGCTGGAGCTGTGTAAGCTGCTCAAAATCACCGTCAACGATTTATTATCAGGGGAGGTCGTTTCAATGAATCACTACAACGAAGAATCAGAAAAGAATTTGCTTGCAATGGTCAAAGAGAAGGAAGAATCGGACAAAAGACTGCTGATGCTGGAGATCGTGATCGGCGTGCTGTCCGTCGTGTTCCTGTTTGTGATGATCGCGATCGGATATGTTTTCGTGAGCATGTATGAAAAGATGTGGGTCTTCTGGCTGCTGTTCGGCATCGGTTTGGTACAGTTCATCATCTGTACGCTGTTCGCTCTCAGGATCGAACAGGTCGCAGGATATTATGAATGCCAAAAATGCGGTCACAGATACGTGCCGTCCTACATGAGCGTGAATATGGCTATGCACATGGGCAGAACACGGTATATGAAATGCCCCCATTGCGGAAAGCGGTCATGGCAGAAAAAGGTGCTGAGCAAGGAAGAACATAAGGACTGAGTAAATGATCGGGGTATTCCCGCGAATAATGAAATGACAAAAACCCTTGGCTGTATTCTGAACAGCTAAGGGCTTTGTTATATGGGTTTTTACAGTCACAAGTTAATGAAAATTCACTCTTTTGCTCCGCAACCGCTTGATGTAAAGAATAATTGCGGTAATGGCGTCTGTTATCAAAAGCGACGCAAAAAGCTCATAAAACCGCATCAATACAGGGCATTCAGCGATTTGCATATCACTCCCATTCCACGGTCGCGGGCGGCTTTGAGGTGATATCGTAGGTGACGCGGGTGATATCGGGGATCTCGTTGGTGATGCGGGTCGAGGCCTTTTCCAGCACCTCGTAGGGGATGCGGCTCCAGTCGGCGGTCATGAAATCGTCGGTGGTGACCGCTCTGAGGACGACGGTCTTGCCGTAGGTCCGCGCGTCACCCATGACGCCGACCGAACGGGTATCGGTCAGGACCGCAAAATACTGGTTGGTGGATTTATCGAAGTGCGCGCGCCTGATCTCCTCACGAAAGATCGCATCGGCTTCGCGGAGGGTGTCGAGCTTTTCCTTGGTGATGTCGCCGATACAGCGGATCGCGAGTCCCGGACCGGGGAACGGCTGACGCCATACCAGATCCTCGGGGATGCCGAGGGTCAGACCCACCTTGCGCACCTCGTCCTTGAAGAGGTCGCGCAGGGGCTCGATGATCTCGTCAAAGTCCACGACGGACGGCAGACCGCCGACGTTGTGGTGACTTTTGATGGTGGAAGCGTCGCCGGAGCCGGACTCGATGACGTCGGGATAGATGGTGCCCTGCACAAGATAGTTGACCTTGCCGATCTTCTTGGCTTCATCCTCGAATACGCGGATGAATTCCTCGCCGATGATCTTGCGCTTTCTCTCGGGCTCGGTGACGTTCGCGAGCTTTGTCAGGAAGCGCTCCTCCGCGTCCACGCGGATCAGGTTCATGTTGAAGGTGTGGCGGAAGATCTGTTCGACGGAATCCGCCTCGCCCTTGCGCAAAAGGCCGTGATCGACAAAGACGCAGATAAGATCATCGCCGACGGCTTTGTGGAGCAATACCGCCGCGACAGAGCTGTCTACGCCGCCGGAAAGCGCGCACAGCACCTTTTTGCCGCTGAGCTTTTCACGGTATTCGGCGATCTTGTTTTCGACAAAGCTGTCCATCTGCCAGTCGCCGACACAGCCGCAGACGTTGTACAGGAAGTTGTGCAGGATCTGCTGACCGTATTCGGTATGGGTGACCTCGGGGTGGAACTGGACGCCGTAGATGCGGCGGGCCTCGTCGCACATGGCGGCGGTGGGACATTGGGCGGTATACGCGGTGACGGCAAAGCCCTCGGGCGGAGCGGGGATGAAGTCGCGGTGACTCATCCAGCAAACGCTGGTCTTGGGAACGTCGTCAAAAAGGAGGTCATCGTCAACGGTCAGCTCGACCTTGCCGTATTCGCTGCTGTTTTCGGCGCTCGTGACCGTGCCGCCCGCCATGTAGGCGATCAGCTGACAGCCGTAGCAGATGCCGAGGATCGGGACGCCCGCATCGAGGATCGCGGGGTCGTAGTGGGGAGAGGCGGGATCGTAGACGCTGTTGGGACCGCCGGTGAAGATCACGCCGGCGTAGCCGGAAGCCTTGATCTCGTCGACGGTGATTTTGTTGTAGGGCTTGATTTCGGCGTAAATGTGATGCTCGCGCACGCGGCGGGCGATCAGCTGGTTGTACTGGCCGCCGAAGTCGAGGACGAGGATTTTTTGCATGGTGTTCCTCCTGAAAATAATATGGTGACCGCCTGACGGCGGTATTGGCACAATTTCTTATCCGCCAAACGGCGACAGCTCCCTTACTGAAGGGAGCCGTATATCGATCAGATATTG
>ONAS01000021.1 GCA_900315815.1 uncultured Eubacteriales bacterium | reverse complement strand
CGCCATACCGTCGGTCACGGAACCGCCGGGGGAATTGATATACAGGCTGATATCCTTATTGGAATCCTGACCCTCAAGGTAAAGCAGCTGTGCTACCACCAGGCTGGCGGTCGCAGAGTTGACCTCCTCGTTGAGCATGATGATCCTGTCGTTGAGCAGTCGTGAGTAAATATCATATGAACGCTCTCCGCGATTGGTTTGTTCTACTACATAAGGGACTAATGCCATATCGTTCATCCTTTCACAATAGTTTAGTATTATTCGTTATCCGCTGATTATTCTTACTGTTTCTCTGTAATTGCGATCCGACGGATCAGATCATTTGATGATCGCGCTGTCCTTGACAAGCTTCATTGCAAGCTCTACCTTGAGATCTTCTACGATGCTCTCGGCAGGGATGATCTCCTTGACCTTGTCGGCCTCCATCTGGTAGGCTTCTGCCATTCTGGTGTACTCCGCCTCGATCTGCTCCTCGGTGGGCTGGATATCCTCCAGCTTTGCGATCTTCTCGAGCGCCAGACGCATCTTGACTCTCTTCTCTGCCTCGGGCTTATACATCTCGAGAACCGCCGCGGGCTCCATGCCGGTGTACTTGAGGTAGGTGTTCATATCCATGCCCTGAGAGCGCAGGCGCATATCCAGCTCGCGCATCATGTTCTGGGCTTCGTTATCGATCATCTGAGAGGGGATCTCGCCCTCGACCTTTTCGATGATCGCCGCGGACAGCTTGTCATCGAGGTCATGCTCTGCCTCATGCTCGAGGCGGTGAGCGATCTGCTCCCTGAGCTCTTCTCTGTATTCCGCTACGGTGTCCTTTTCGGAAACATCCTTGACAAAATCGTCGTCTACCTCGGGCAGCTCCTTCTTCTTGATCTCGTGGAGCTTGATCTTGAACTGAGCGTCCTTGCCCTTGAGGTTCTCCGCCTGATATTCCTCGGGGAATTTTACGTCGATGGTGAACTCCTCATCGGTGCTGTGACCGACGATCTGGTCCTCAAAGCCGGGGATGAAATTGCCGGAGCCGAGCTCGAGGTTGTAGTTCTCCGCCTTGCCGCCGTCGAACGCCTCGCCGTCGCAGAAGCCTTCAAAGTCGATGACAACGGTGTCGCCGATCTCGGCAGGCCTGTCGTCAACGGTGACCATGCGGCTGTTGCGCTCGCGGACATGCTCGATCTCATGGTCGATCATATCATCGGTGACCTCGGTAGACATGGGCTCTACCTCGATGCCCTTGTAATCCTTGATCTCGATCTCAGGCTCGACAACGACGGTCGCCTTGAAGGTAAAGCCGTCCTTGGAAACCTCTGTCGCCTCGAGAGCGGTCACGGTAACGATCTTCAGACCGGCTTCCTTTGCCGCCTCTTCCAGCGCCGCGGGATAGCACTCCTGCATCGCGTCGTCATAAAAGACCTCGCTGCCGTACATCTTCTCGATGATCACGCGGGGCGCCTTGCCCTTGCGAAAACCGGGAACGCTGATTTTTTTGACTTCCTTTTTGTAAACTCTGTCAACAGCGGCGCCGAAGGTCTCGCCGTCTACGCTGACTTCAACTTCATAGGTATTTGTTTCTTTTAATGTGGATGATTTTAAGCTCATTTTTATTCCTCCAAAATTACTACAAACTTGTAACACTGATAATATACCATAAATGGTGAAAAATTACTATGTTAAAAACGTAAAATTTTCGCAAATAATCGCACCAAAACTGGCAAAAAGCGTGTATAATCGCGAAAAAATCGCGTCGATCGAAACAGCTATCTCACCAATACCGGCACAAAGCGCGTATAATCGCACGAGATCAGGTGAAAGTCGATGCCCTTGTACGTTCCCTGCACCGCGCTGCGGTGGGTGCGCTCTCCGTGCAGATGACCGTAATAGCAGGTCTTTACTCCCAGCTCCGACAGCGCCGCCATGATCTCACCGCACTCCACTTCGCCGTAGACCGGCGGGTAATGCAGGAATACGATCGGGCGCTTGCCGGTCGCAAGAGCGGCGCTGTACGAGGTTTTCAGGCGGCCGATCTCACGGTTGATGACCTTGATATCGTGCTCGCCCTCCTTATCGTAATACCAGCCGCGTGTACCGCAGACGGCATAGTCGCCGACCTCAAAGGCATTGTTGAACAGGATCCGGATAGAATCGAAGCCGTTCAAAGCGAGGTAATCCTCGATCTTCTTCTTTGTCTGCCACCAGTAGTCGTGGTTGCCCTTGAGAAAGATCTTCTGACCCGGCAGCGAATGGATGAAGGAGAAATCCGCAAAGCATTCCTCCAGCCGCATCGCCCATGAGATATCGCCGCCGATGACGACGGTGTCCTCGGGCGTCACCAGACGCTCCCAATTCTCTTTGAGGCGCCCGACATAATCCGACCAGCCGGAAAACACATCCATCGGCTTGTCCGTGCCGAGGGACAGGTGCAGGTCGGCTATCGCAAACAGGCTCACTTGCGGATCCTCAGCGCTTTCAGCACCACGTCCTGCATGCCCTCCTTGTCCGTGACGTCGCTGAAGCGGGCAGTCTTGCCGCGCAGGGACGCAAGCGGAGCGGGTACGGGCGCGCCGGTCAGCTCGTTCAGCTTTTCGACCATGTCGAATTCGCTTTCGGGGAGCTTTCCGTCATCGATTGCCGTAAGGACCGCCTTGGAGAACTTGTAGGGGCTGGCGGTGGAGGCGATCACCGCGGGAGTCTTGTCGCCTGTCTTTTTCACATATTCATCGTAAACCGCTACGGCGACTGCCGTATGGGTATCGCACAGGTAATGCTCCTGTTCAAAGAGATCGTGGATGGTCGCCTCGGTCGCGTCCTCATCGGCGAAGCCGCCGTAGAAGATCGCGCCGATCTTTTCCTTGATCGCGCCGCTGACCTCGTATCTGCCCTCTGCTTTCAGCGCGTCCATATAGCCCTTTGTCTCGACGTCGTTGTCGCCGGACATCTTATAGAGCAGACGCTCGAGATTGGAGGACACCAGAATATCCATCGAGGGAGAGACCGTGGTATAGAACGCACGGTTTTTGTCATACACGCCCGTATTGATGAAATCGGTCAGCACGTTGTTCGAGTTGGACGCGCAGATGAATTTATTGACCGGCAGACCCATCTCATAAGCGTAGTAGCCCGCTAGGATGTTGCCGAAGTTGCCGGTGGGAACCGTGATATTGATTTTTTCGCCCAGCTTCACCTTGCCCGCGTTCACCATATCGCAGTAAGCGGAGATATAGTAGACGATCTGCGGCAGCAGGCGTCCCCAGTTGATGGAGTTCGCCGAGCTGAACATCATGTTGTGCTCGTCGAGGATCGCGCCGGTCTCGGGATCGGTGAATATCCTTTTGACCGCTGTCTGGGCGTCGTCAAAGTTGCCGTTGATGGCGCAGACGTAGACGTTCTCTCCCTCCTGGGTGTTCATCTGGTGCTTCTGCATCGCGGACACGCCGTTGACGGGATAGAATACGATGATCTTCGTGTGGGGGACGTCGCGGAAGCCCTCGAGCGCCGCCTTGCCGGTATCGCCGGAGGTCGCAACCAGAATGACCGCGTCCTTTCCGCCGCCGACCTTCTGCAGCGACTTAGAGAGGAAGTGCGGCAGGATCTGCAGCGCCATGTCCTTGAAGGCGCAGGTCGGTCCGTGCCACAGCTCCAGCAGATGCAGCTCGCTGCCGTTGTAGCCGACAGACGCGATCGGCGCGGGATTGAGCCCGCCGAATTTCTCCTCGGTATAAGCATTGTCCACACAGTCGGCGATCTCGCGGTCGCTGAAATCGGTCAGATATCTGCCGATGATCATCTTCGCGCGCTGCTGATAGGTTTTGGACAGCATGGTATCCAGATCGACCAAGGAAAGCTTCGGGAAGCTTTCCGGTACAAAGAGTCCGCCGTCCTTGGAAATGCCCTGCGCGATCGCCTGAGCGGACGAAACGGAACGGTTTTTATCTTGAGTAGAATGATATAACATCAAAAGACCCTCCTAACCCATTATATTCAAGTTATTATAGCACAATCGGGCGCGTATAGCAAGTATCTGAACCGAAAAAAAGGATAATAAACTGCCATCAGAAGCTAAGAAATGCCATTGCGCACACAAAATAATATTTGGTATAATGTCTTGCATCAAAACACACGGAGGAGATCGAAATGGTATTTGAAACGCTGTGGAAGGAATTCGCCGCACTGGATGAAGTGAAGGCGATCGCGCTGGGCGGTTCCCGCGCAACAGGAAACGCGGATGAAAAGTCGGACTATGATCTGTATCTTTACTGTGACAGCATCCCTTCCCGGGACGTCAGAAAAGCCATACTGGACCGCTGCTGCTCATACATCGAGCTGAGTAATCAGTTTTGGGAGACCGAGGACGACTGCACGCTCAACAACGGCATCGACATCGACATCCTGTATCGCGATATGAAGGATTTTGGAAACGGTCTGGAACAGGTCGTGGAGCGCTTTCAGGCAGGAAACGGCTACACCACCTGTATGTGGCACAACCTCAACACCTGCCGGATCCTGTACGATGAAAGCGGCGCGCTGACCGCGATGAAGGATCGCTTTGCCGTCCCCTACCCCGACGAGCTGAGGCGCAATATCATCGAGAGAAACCGAAAGCTGCTCAGCGGATATCTGCCGTCGTACGAGGGACAGATATTAAAGGCGGCAAGGCGCGGGGATATCGTCGCGGTGAACCACCGCACGGCGGCGTTCTTTGAGTCGTATTTTGACATCATCTTCGCCCTCAACCGCATGACGCACCCCGGTGAAAAACGGATGACGCAGATCGCCCTGAGCGAGGCAAAGATCCTGCCCGCAGATTTTGAAAGGAACATCAGCGAACTGCTGACGCACCTGTTTGAGGACAGTGAAACGGTCGCAGAGCACCTCACGCGCATCATCCGTGCGCTGGATGAGATCATCACAACTGACGCATAAGGAAAACCGCCGATTCTAAGTCGGCGGTTTTTGCGTATCAAAGCGTATCCGGTCATCGGATGACTTTTGCTTCACGAGAACGGTTTGTCAGAACCTTGCGTAAGGCTCGGTCTGGGAAAACGCCGCCTCGAGATGATTGACGGAAACCAGCTTGCCCGCGGCGCGGTCGACCGTCACCTCTATCACGTCAAAGCGCGGCTGAAGATCGGTTCCTGACTCTTCCAGATAGCGGGAAGCGGTCCGGAAGATATGGAACTGCTTGCGCTTATCAACGGCATACATACCGGCGACAGCAGCATCGACGGGGCGGGTCTTCACCTCGGCAAAGACAATGATCCCGTCCTTTTTCGCGATGATATCCAGCTCTCCCAGCCTGTTTTTATAATTCTTCTCCAGAATTTTATAACCGTGCTGTTTCAGATGATCGGCGGCGAATTTTTCGCCCAGCGCGCCGAATTGTCGATTGGTGAGCGGTTTCATTTTGCGTTCTTTGCGTAGATCTTTTTGAGGAAGCTGAGCCGATGGATGGGGCTGGGTCCGTATTCGAGGATCCTTTCCACGTGCAGCTTGGTGCCGTAGCCCTTATGCTTTTCAAACTCATATTCCGGGTACTTTTTTGCGTATTCCAGCATCAGGCGGTCACGCGTGACCTTGGCGAGAATGGACGCGGCGGCGATGGACATCGACTTGGCGTCGCCCTTGACGATGTACTCGCAGGGGATCTCCAGCGGCGGGAGACGGTTGCCGTCGATCATGGCGTAATCCGCCTTGACGGACAGTCCCTCTACCGCGCGCTTCATGGTATTCATGGTCGTCGCGAGAATATTGTCGCGCTCGATCTCCTCGACCGTGCCGAACGCAACAGAGCAGGCGAGCGCCTGTTCGACGATCACATCGAAGAGCGCTTCACGCTTCTTTTCCGTGAGCTTTTTGGAATCGTTCACACCCTCGATGATACAGCCCTCGGGCAGGATCACAGCGGCGGCGCAGACGGGTCCCGCGAGCGGTCCGCGTCCTGCTTCATCCACGCCGCAGACGGCTTTGTAGCCCTTCAGCGCGGCTTCTTTTTCATAATACAACCAGTCCATAGAATGGTTCTCCTTTCGGACTCAGGATAAAAAACGGCAAGCCCTTCCCTACTTCTTCTCGGGGGATTCCAGTGTGATACGGCCGAGCTTTGAAGCGCGGAACTCGTCGAGAACGGTCGCGGAGGCGCGCTCGGTGTCTGCCTCGCCGCCGGATACCAGCATCCCGCGATGCTTCGCGATCACGGCAAGCAGTTCATAGGACGGCAGGCTGAGGTCGTCGTCGGTCAGTGAGTAGCGCTCGATGAATTCCGGCGTTCTCAGCTCCTTGAGCAGATCCAGCAGACGGACGGCGAGCAGCTCGATATCCATGATATTGTCCTTGATCGCACCGGTGAATGCGAGGCGTTCGCCGACAGTCTGGTCGTCGAACTTCGGCCACAGTACGCCGGGGGTATCCAGCATCTCAAAGCCCTTGGAGACCGTGAACCACTGATTGCCGCGGGTCACGCCGGGGCGGTCGGCAGACTGTGCCTTGTTCTTGCCCGCGATGCGGTTGATGAAGGTGGATTTGCCGACGTTCGGGATACCGACGATCATCACGCGCATCGTGGGATTCAGCATTCCCTTTTTGCGGTACGCGTCGATCTTTTCCGCGAGCAGCTCGCTCAGTGCGGGGACAAAGCGCTCCACTCCCCTGCCGCTTTTGCAGTCGACGGGGATCACGCGCACCTTGTCGCCGGACAGCGCGTCGACCCAGTCGCGGGTCGCCTTTTTATCCGCCATGTCGCACTTGTTCAGCAGGATCACGCGCGGCTTGCCCGAGGTGAGCGAGGCGATATCGGGATTGCGCGAGGAGATCGGGATGCGCGCGTCGAGGATCTCGGCGACAGCGTCGACCAGCCGCAGGTCACGTTCGATCTGACGCTTGGTCTTTGTCATATGTCCCGGGAACCACTGGATGGTCTGGGTATGCGGCGAGTCGGAGGCAGCGGGCTTCTTCTGCTTTTTGGGCTTTGGAGCCAGCTTTGCGGCCGGTTTTGCCGCGCTGCCTTTCATCCGCGCGCCGCTCCTGCCGCCCTGCTTCTGCGGGGGACGGCCGGTGCTTTTATTCTTTTTCGGAAAATTCTTTTGACTTTTCATAGAGGTATCACTTTTCAAAAAAGCCTGCTCCGTGCGAAGCAGGCTGCGGTTTTATTAATCGTACAGGTAGCGGATCTTTGAGAAATCCAGCTTGAGCTTGCCGGAGGAATCGTAGGAATGCGGGATGATATCCAGTTGTGCCTTGCCGATGATATCGGACACATTGATGAGTCCGACCTCCTTGAAACGGCTGTCCAGCGATACGGTACGGTTGTCGCCCATGACGAACACCTTGCCCTCAGGGATGATCCCGTTGACCTCCTCGGCGGATTTATCGCCCAGCTTGGTGATGCCCTGGATATAATCCTCGTTGAGCAGTTCGCCGTCAACATAGACCTTGTTGTTGGCAAAGTCGATCTGCAGATCCTGTCCCTCGGTCGCGATCACGCGCTTGATCAGCGCCTTGTCGTAACGCTCGGCGTGGCTGATGACCACGATATCGCCCTGGTGGGGCGTATAGAAAAGGTCGGTGATGACGACCTTGTCGGTATTGATCAGGGTGCTTTCCATGGACGGACCGTCTACGTCGATGATGCGGAAGAAAAAGGTCATCACGATCAGAACGCAGATCAGCGCCATGAACAGACTGCCCAGCCAATCGAACACGGTAGAGGTCACCGGGCTTTTTTTCAGTTTGATGGTTACTGTCCCGTCGTCACGCGCGGGAGCCGTCTCGTCAAAGCCCTCGTCGTACAGGGCGTCGATCTTCTTTTTATCTATCGTCAAGATTCACATCTCCAAGTATCTGTTTTTGCATTACTATCATACACGTAAAAAGGGGACTTGTAAAGCCCCCCTTTCAAAAAAATTATTTACGGATCTCTTCCTTGACCTTAGCAGCCTTACCGACTCTGTCACGCAGATAGTAGAGCTTGCTGCGGCGAACTTTACCGCGGCGGACAACCTTGACGTCGACGACGTTCGGGCTGTGAAGCGGGAAAACTCTTTCAACACCTACGCCGTAGGATACGCGGCGAACGGTGAAGGTCTCAGCTACGCCGGAACCGCGGCGCGCAATAACGGTACCCTCGAACATCTGGATTCTCTCGCGTTCACCCTCGCGGATGTTAACGGATACCTTTACGGTATCACCGATGTGAAACTCGGGTGTGGTCTCTTTTACAGAACCTTCTGCAATTTTCTTTAATGCGTCCATAATTTCCTCCTAATAAAATGTCAGACATTCATGCCTCATATCGGGCAGAGGACTATCCGCTTCAAATTTGAGCATTAAACCCAGATCTGAACCCCATCAACTGACGTGACGGCTATTCAAATGCCTAAGTATTGTAACATAAAGCGGAACAAAATGCAAGTGTTTTTTGAAAATAGTTGGCTGTTTGCGGCTGATAGTCGGCAGTTAATGACGATTTGAGCCTTTCAGCTTGTTAAGAAAGGCGGTGAACGACTCCGGCGGATCCGCGGTGAACTCGAGATATTCGCCCGATACGGGGTGAACGAAGCCGAGCCGATACGCGTGAAGGCACTGACCGCCGAGGGAGGCGATCACCTTTTTGGGACCGTAGACGTCATCGCCCGCGATCGGGTGACCGATATAGGCGAGGTGGACGCGGATCTGGTGGGTGCGTCCGGTCTCCAGACGGCAGGAAATGTAAGTGAAGCCGTCAAGCCTTTCCAGCACTCTGATATGGGTGACGGCAGGCTTGGAGTTCAGCTCGGTCACGCACATGCGCTTGCGGTCGGTCTTATGGCGTCCGATGGGCGCGTCGACCGTGCGCTCGTCCTCCTTGATATTGCCGTAGGCGACCGCCAGATACTCGCGGGTGAAGCTGTGATCTGCGATCTGCCGCGACAGCCCAGCGTGAGCGGCGTCGGACTTTGCGACCGCCAATAAGCCGGAGGTGTTTTTGTCGATGCGGTGGACGATACCGGGGCGCAGCTCACCGTTGATGCCGGAGAGCCGATCGCCGCAGCGGAACATCAGCGCGTTCACCAGCGTGCCGGAATAATTGCCCGGCGCGGGATGTACGACCATCCCCTTGGGCTTGTTGACCACCAGCAGATCGTCGTCCTCATAGACGACGTCCAGCGGGATATCCTCGGGGGTGATATCGACCGGCTGCGGGTCGTCTATTTCGACACAAATCACATCGCCCGGAGCGGTCTTTGCGCTTTTGGACGCGGGTCTCTCCCCTACCGTGACCCTGCCCTCTTCCATCAGCCTTGCGATGGCGGAACGGCTGAGATCATCGATACGGTCGCTGAGATATTTGTCCAGACGGACGCCCGCGTCGTCGGGATCGACGGTAAAGCTGAGGCGCGTCATATCAGGCGTCCTCGCCGGGATCGGCGATCTGCTTTTTCTTCTTGTCGTCCTTGAGAAAATCGGAGAAGAAGATCAGGTAGACGATCAGGCAGACCGTACCGGCGGTGATGCAGTAATCGGCAAAATTGCAGACCGGCGGGAAAAATGACAGGCGCAGATAATCGACCACATAGCCATGGACGATGCGCTCATAGAGATTGCCGAGTCCGCCGCCGATGATCAGCGAGGCGGCAGCCGTGAATAATTTGCTCTTCTTGTAATTCTTGACGAGAAGTACAGCGGCGACGATGATCACGATCGAGGTGGTGATCGCAAAAAAGACCGTGCCGTTCTGGAACATGCCGAAGGCGACGCCGCGGTTCTCGGAATAGACGAGATCCAGAACCGACGGGATCGCGTGCACAACGCCGTCGGGCTTGAGATTCGCGACGACGAAATAGCGGATGACCTCGGCGAGGATCGGCGTCAGAACGATGATGGCAACAGACAGAATAATCATGTTTTTCGCTCCTATGAGAATGCGGTGTACCGGAGCAAGCGGTACACCGCGGAGAATAGTCAGATCGGGTTGTCGCTGTGCGGCTTCGGCTTCATTCATCAGTCAGCCTTGCCGTCAGCTCCCTTTGCCGAAAAGCCTTATGAAAGGATCGCGGCACAGCGTGCGCAGAGGGTCGGATGCTCGTGAGACTCGCCTACGGTGGCGGAATAGCCCCAGCAGCGTTCGCACTTTTCGCCCTCGGCCTTTTGGATCTCAACGGACAGTTCGCCGTCCGCCTCGATCAGCTTGACATCGGAGACGATGAACGCGGCTTTCAGCTCGGGCAGTACGGAGCTGATAAAGGCGTAATCGCCGCCGGAAGCCTTGAGCACCACGCAGGTCTCCAGTGAGGTCTTGACGACCTTCTCCTTGATGACGACCTCGAGGGATTTCTTGACGGTGTCGCGCAGGGCATGGATGCGGTCCCATGTCGCGATAAAGTCATCGGCGACCTCAAGCGCGACGGGCTTGGGCATATCGTTGAAGAGAACGTTCTCCCTGTCGTCCGACGCACGGTGCGGCATATAGCGCCAGATTTCGTCGGCAGTATAGGCAAGGATCGGGGTGAGCATGCGGGTCAGCGCGTCGAGGATCAGATACATCGCCGTCTGGGCCGCTCTGCGGGCGGGAGAATCCGCCTTCTCGGTGTACAGTCTGTCCTTGAGAACGTCAAGATAGAAGTTACTCATATCGACGACACAGAAGTTGTGGACAGAATGGTATACCTGATGGAATTCGAATTTATCGTAAGCCTTGAGGCACTTTTCGATCAGCTCGTTGAGCTTGACGACCGCCCACTGATCGATCGGCAGGAGCTTGTCGGGCGCGACCATATCGGTATCCGGGTCAAAGTCGTACAGGTTGCCGAGGATATAGCGCGCGGTGTTGCGGATCTTGCGGTATGCCTCGGACATCTGCTTGAGGATCTCACGGGAGATGGAGATATCGGACTGGTAGTCGGAGGAGGCGACCCACAGACGGAGCACATCGGCGCCGTACTGCTTCATGACCTCCTGCGGGCTGATGCCGTTGCCGAGAGATTTGGACATCTTGCGGCGCTCCATATCGAGGATCATGCCGTGGGTCAGGACGGTGCGGTAGGGCGCGACGCCCTCAGTCGCGACAGAGGTCAGAAGCGAGCTCTGGAACCATCCGCGGTACTGGTCGTTGCCCTCGAGATAGAGGTCGACCGGCGCGCCGAGATAGGAGCGGCGCTTGCAGACCGCGCGGTGGGATGAACCGCTGTCGAACCATACGTCCATGATGTCTTTTTCTTTATCAAAATGCTTACCGCCGCACTTGGGACAGACGGTTCCCTCGGGGAGGATCTCCTCGGCGGGATGGGTGAACCATGCGTTGGAGCCTTCCTTGCCGAACAGCTCGGCAACAGCGAGCATCGCGTCCTTATTGACATACGGCTCGCCGCAGTCCTTGCAGTAGAAGATCGGGATGGGAACGCCCCATTTGCGCTGGCGGGAAATGCACCAGTCCTTGCGGTCACGGACCATCGCGGTAATGCGGTCCTTGCCCCACGCGGGGATCCACTCGACAGTGTTGATCGCATCGACAGCCTGCTCCTTGAAGTCGTCGACAGAGCAGAACCACTGATCGGTAGCGCGGAAGAGGATCGGAGTTTTGCAGCGCCAGCAATGCGGATACTGGTGGATGATCTTTTTCAGCGCGAAGAGCGCGCCGGTCTCTTCCAGATACGCGGCGATCTTCTTGTTCGCCTCGTCGGTGGTAAGACCCGCGAACTGACCCGCCTCCTCAGTCAGAATACCGTCGGAATCGACGGGACAGATGGTCGGGATCTCGGGATAATTCTGGCAGACATTATAGTCGTCGACGCCGTGTCCGGGAGCGGTGTGGACACAGCCGGTACCGCTTTCGAGCGTGACATGCTCGCCGACGATCAGCAGGGATTCGCGGTCGAGGAACGGATGCCGGGTCTTCATATACTCCAGCTCCGCGCCCTTGACGGTCGCGACGACCTCATAATCGGTGATCTCCGCCTGCGCCATCGCGTTCTCATACAGGTCGGTCGCCATGACGAGATACTCGTCGCCGGTCTTGATGACGGAATACTCATAGCGCGGACCGACGCAGATAGCAAGGTTCGCAGGGAGCGTCCATGTGGTGGTCGTCCAGATGACGAAGCTCACCTTGGACGGGTCGATGCCCATCGCAGCGAATTTGCCGAGGTCGTCGGTCACGCGGAATTTGACATAGATCGAGAAGCAGGGATCCTCGGAATACTCGACCTCTGCTTCGGCGAGAGCGGTTTTGCACTCGGGGCACCAGTAGACCGGCTTGAGACCCTTGTAGATATAGCCCTTGTCCGCCATTTCGGCAAAGACCTTGATCTGCTCCGCCTCAAAGCGCGGATTGAGGGTGATGTAGGGATCGTCCCACTCGCCGATGATGCCCAGACGCTTGAACTGCTCGCGCTGGTCGTTGATATAGCCCTTGACGAATTCCTCGCAGAGGCGGCGCAGCTCGACGACGGAGATATCGGCAGAGGAGCCGATGCCTGCCTTGGCACGCGCCTTCAGCTCGGTGGGAAGCCCGTGAGTATCCCAGCCGGGAACAAAGGGCGAATTAAAGCCTGCCATGTTCTTATAGCGGACGATGAAGTCCTTGAGGATCTTATTGAGGGCGTGTCCGAGATGGATATCGCCGTTTGCGTAAGGAGGGCCGTCATGCAGCACGTAAAGCGGCTTGCCCTCGTTCTTTTTGATCAGCTTATCATATACCTTTTCCTCTTCCCAGCGGGCTAAGGTCTTGGGCTCGGACTGAGGCAGACCGCCGCGCATGGGGAAGTCGGTTTTCGGCAGATTCAGGGTAGCGTTATAATCCTGAGACATTTTTCATACACTCCAAAAACAAAGATAACGGCTCCTTTTTGTGGGATCGCCACGGCTCCCCGGGAGCCTTACAATGTCGCGCATCGGAAAGGGAGCCTATAACACAACTATTCCGTCAGCCCGAAAAATCGAGCTGACGGCAGTGTGAAAATATCAAAATGTGAATACGATGACCGGACAGTCCGGTCTGACGGCACCGATTACTCTACGTCGTAATTGTCGCCGAATTTGAGTCCGGAGAACTTGTCGGAATGATGGTCGCGCTTGACGTCAACGCGGACAGTGGGCTCATCGACAACGGGCTTGGGATCGGCTTTCTTGACCATTTCTTCCTCTACGTCCATATTGTCGGCTTCGCTCTCGGGAATGAGGTTCTCGATCGGCTCGAAGGGATACTTTTCATCCAGCTCGGCGCGCTTTGCCTTGACGTCCTCCTCGGTGGGGAGCTCTTCGACCATTGCGAGGTGCTTTTTGTACAGCGAGATAAGCTCGCGGCGGAGCTTAGCGGTTTCGGAATGGAGCGCTTCGAACTTATCCTTTTCACGCTCGGTCGCCATTTCGGCCTCGGTCAGGATCGCGCGGCTCTTCTTTTCGGCGGATCTGATGATATAGGACGCTTTATTGTTGGCTTCCTTCAGCGTGTTATCGGACAGCTTCTGAGATGTGATCAGCGCGTTGCGGACGGTTTCCTCGTCCTCGCGGTACTGCTCGATCTTCTTGGCGAGAATACCCATCTTTCTGACCAGCTCGTTCTTTTCCCCCTGCAGCTGCTCGATTGTCGAAATGACATCCTCGATAAAAGCCTCTACATCATCAACGTCGTAGCCCTTGCCTGCTTTGTGGAATTTGACATTCTTGATCTCTTCGATACTTAACATAATCTTGCACTCCTATCTAAAACGTTTGACAGATACTCGCAGTCTGCCCTTGCGGGAGAGTCCGAGGCTTGCTGACAAAACAAATTTACCGTATTTGCGGATGGTGACGGTCGCACCCTCATACAGCTGAGCGGACACATCGGTTTTGATCACATGGTCAACCGTGACCAGTTCGGATTTGATCAGCCGCGCGGCTTTTTCACGCGACAGACCTGTGGCTGCGGCGACGAAAGCATCCAGCCGCAGAGAGCTTAAGGTAAAGACCTGCTCCTCGACGTCGTCTGGCACGGGGAGCGCGGTGAGATCGGCATAGCCGACCTTGACCCCTACCCTGCCGATCTTATCGACCTGAGAAAGCACATACTCCGCTACGTCGTCGCGGACAAACACGACGGCACGCCCCGGCTCGCACAGGATATCGCCGAGGGTATCCCTGCGCAGGCCCAGAGCCATCAGAGCGCCCAAAAAATCGCGGTGGCGCAGATCGAACTCCTGCTTGTAGGAAAACTCCAGCGCGGTGATCGGAAAGCTGTATTCCTCGGCGCCCGCGCCCATCATCAGACGGACGGCGTCAGGATAGCCGCCAAAATAGCTGACGTCCCGCTTCGGGGAGATATTCGCCTTGAGGAACGACAGCTCGTGCTCATTGAGAAAGCCGAGAAAGCGAGGCGATGAGGTGCGCTCGGACAGCTCGATCGCGTCGTATGCTCTGGACAGCAGAAGCCTGTCCCCGGCGGTTTGCGCAGCGCCTGCGGGCATCAGAAATATACGCCGCTGTGCTCGAGCTCATCCAGCAGATCGTCGCCGGTCAGGTCGACGTTGTTGGGGATAATGATGAAGGTCGAGGTGGCAACCTTTTTGATCTTGCCGCGGTTGGCATAAGCGACGCCGGACAGAAAATCGATGATGCGGCGCGCCATATCCTTGTTGGTGTTTTCAAGGTTGAGAACAACGGTGTGGGTCTTGATCAGCTCGTCCGCGATATTGCGGGTCTCCTCACCGAAGCGCTCGGGCTTGAACAGGGCAACGGAAAGCTTTGCGGTCGCGCTGATGTTGACGACCTTGTTGCTGCGGCGCGAAGATTCGCGTACCGGCGGTGCGTCGTCGAAATCGTCATATCTGGAAGAGGAGCGGCGCTCGGTCGGCTCCGGCTCTTCCTCAGGGGCGTCCGAATATCCGTACTCGTTATACTCGTACTCGTCGTCGGGCGCGTCCCACATACGCTTAAACTTGTCTACAAATCCTGCCATTTCAGTTTCCTCCGTTTTTGATTTGATATTTCCTGAAAGTCACATTTGACCTGATATATTCCGATTCGGCTGTATACGCGACGCATGTCACGCTCATAGATCATCCATTTTCCGGGGCTGCCGCACAGACAGCCCGATCGTCGATTGGGCCTTATTGATAATTGCGCGCGCCGAACAGAGCCGATCCGACCCTGACCATCGTAGCGCCGCATTTGATCGCTTCTTCATAATCATCGGACATACCCATCGACAATACATCCATAGATATATTATCTATTTTTTTGGCCCTAATGTCAAGGAAGATATGCCGCATATTATCAAAAAATTTACAAATTTCTTGTGCATTTTCACAAATCGGCGGTATCGACATCAATCCGCGCACCTTAATCGACGGGATTTCGCGGATTTCATCGAGAAGTTCCGTCAGCTGTTCGGGCATGACGCCGGACTTGTTTTCTTCGCGGCCGATATTGACCTCCACCAGAATATCGGTGGAAACGCCCAGCTTTTCACTGCAGCGGGAGATCTCACGCGCGAGCCTGACGGAATCGACGGACTGGATCATATCGACCTTGCCGACCAGTTGGCGCACCTTGTTGGTCTGGAGGTGACCGATAAACTGGAGCGATGCGTGATCGAGATCGTAGTCGTCATATTTGGAGAGGAGCTCCTGCACGCGGTTTTCGCCGATATAGCTCAGCCCCAAAGAGATCGCGTGATTGATGGTCGGCGCGTCGACGGTCTTGGTCGCCGCCAGAAAGATGATATCGTCGGCTGTCTTGCCGACAGACTGAGCCGCACGGGCGATGTTCTCGCAGATCGTGCGGTAATTGTATTCAACGTCACTGAATGAGCTTGCCATTGAAGAGGTCTCCTCCTTCTGTTACTACCTTATCGTAAAGCGTTACCGTCGAGCCGTTGAACAGCACGCCTTCGGCGGGATTTTCGTTGCAGATGATATAATCGTCGCCGGAGAAGGTGATATCCACCTGACGGAACACCAGCTCGTTGCCGTACTCGACATACACGCCCTGTACGGTTGCGGTCTCGGTCCTTTCCGTACCGTTATCATCGGTGACGGTACGCGATACCTCGTCGTCGTGGAGCGCCTTTTTGCTGATTTTCAGACCCTCGTAGGTATTGACGACGATCTCGATCGGTTCCTTGCGGACATGGGAGATATCGCTGTTCATATAGTTGCACTGCAGGACGACGATAGTGTGGTCGGAATCTGCCGACTGGTTGACGGAATGGAGCTTCGCGGGGATATCCTGGGACAGCGCGTAAGGCATGCGCACGGAGATGGAGCCGCTGTTGCGGCTGATATTTGCCGCCTCGTCAGCGGTCACCGGACAGACAAGATACCAGTTGACGCCCTTGATGATCTTACCGATGCAGGCGGGATTATCCGCAGAGGAAGGCTCGATATTATCCAGATCATCATAGGTCATGCGGTCGATCTTGCTGACGTCGAGCGATTTTTCATAGCCGTCCACAGTGCTGACAAAATAGCCGGAGGCATCGGATTTCACAGAGCCGGCGGGCTTTCCGGTCGACGCCTGCAGGGTACTGCGCTCTGCCTCGAGGGCGGCGATCTTGTCGTCAAAGCTGCCCTGCTGACCGGTGATCATCTGCTTGCGGTAGATCGAGGTCATCAGATCGTCCTCTGCCGCGCCGATGTTATCGTAAGCGCGGGCGTTGATCTGCTTTTCCAGATAGATCAGCTTGTCGTTGAGCTGGCTGTTGACGGTATCGATGCCGACGTTGATAGTATTGGAGGCGCCGCCGAGGGATTGGAGGAACGCGATCTTTTCGTCGATCTCCTCGATCCGGCGCAGAGCGGCAACGTCCTGCTCGTTGTTGTACACCGTGGCGATAGACTCGCCGCCGGTCACCTTGTCGCCGTCCGAGACGTCGTAGACAAGGATGCCGGAGGCGTTCGCGTTGACGTATTCCTCGTCGCGGACGACCAGACCGGTGGTTTTGACGATATCCTCGGCGGTGGATCGATAGGTGATCTCGGTGGAGATATTGTTCGAGCCTAAAAAGTTCGTGGTGACGAACAGGAAAACGATATACGCCAGCACCAGAGCGATACCGATGCCGATCAGGATTCGTTTTGTGATTGTTTTACGGGTTTCTGACTTAGTCATAGCTGCAGTCCTTATTGATGATATTCAGCGCCGAGGTGAGGATGTCCTCAAAGCTCAGGCGGTCGATTTCAAACCAGTGGATCAGCGGATCCCGCCTGAACCACGTCAGCTGACGCTTGGCGTAACGGCGGGTGGCGCGCTTGAGGTTTTCCACGCATTCTTCGAGCGTCAGCTCGCCGTTGAGATACGGCAGCAGTTCCTTGTAGCCGATCGCGGCGCAGGCAGTCTGTCCGGAAGCGGCGCTGTAAAAGGCGCGCGCCTCGTCGAGCAGTCCGTCGGCGAGCATAACGTCCACACGGCGGTTGATGCGCTCATAGAGCACCTCTCGGTCGGCGGCGGTCAGTCCGATCTTCGTGACCGTATACGGCGACTCAGCGGCTGTCTGCAGGGCGTTGAGCTCGGTCTGGGTCTTGCCCGCGGTGCGGTAGACCTCGATACAGCGGAGGATGCGCTTGGGATTTCTGCCGACGGACAGACGTTCGGCGGATTTCGGGTCAAAGGCGCGGATCTGCTCCAACATCGCGTCGACGCCCTTTTCGTCCAGCTCACGCTGTAATGCCTCCCGAAGTTCAGGGTCGGCCTCGATCTCGGTAAACGCGGTATTGCCGAGCAGGGAGTCGATATACAGTCCGGTACCTCCCGCGACGATCGGCAGCTTCCCTCTGCCGCGGATATCGGCGATGATCGGGTGTGCCAGCTCGCAGAAGCGGGCAACATGGAATCGGCGGAGATGATCTCTCCGTTCAGCCGCAGCGCCAGTTCGACGGCAAGAGCGGTCTTTCCGGACGCGGTGGGTCCGACGACCGCGACAACATGGTTATTCCTCATATCAGACTCTTCCGAACTGGCGTTCCAGCTCGTGTTTTTTGATGATGATACAAACGGGTCTGCCGTGGGGACAGTGGCGGACGTCCTCGTCCTCCACCTGCTTCGCAAGGGCGATCAGCTCCTCGTCGGTGCTGGTGTTGCCGCCCTTGATCGCCGCGCGGCAGGAAACATTGTGATAGATCCAGTCCATTTTTTCGGAGCGGATCTCCTTTTTGTGCTCGCTGAGATACCCCGCCATCTCGATGACGGACGACTCGATATCCTCGAGCGGCAGATATTGGGGAGCGGCGCGGACGATGATCGTTCCGCTCCCGAAATCGTCGATCTCAAAGCCTGCCTGTGTGAACACCTCAGGCTCTGACAGCACGGCGTTGTAATCAAGCTTGTTCAGCGTTACGGTGACGGGCGTCAGGAGCAGCTGAGAATAACCGCTTCCCTTTTCCCTTTTGAGCTTTTCGTAGATGATCCGCTCGTGGGCGGCGTGCTTGTCGATCAGCAGCAGCTCGCGGGGATTTTTCTCGATGATGATATAGGTTCTGAACGCCTCGCCGATATAGCGATAAGCGTTGTCGTCGGTTTCGATCAGCGGCGCGGGTTCACAGGAAGATACAGGTTCGTCCGGCTTTTCGGTTTCATCCGGCGCTTCCGCTCGGACTGCCTCAGCGGGCGCCTCGGTGATTTTGGGCGTCTCGGTGATTTTGGGCGTCTCGGGATCTTTTGACGCGATATGCGCCTTGTAGCGCTCGGAAACGGGGTCGGGATCGGCAAGCGTCACAGCGTCCCCAGCCGGCTTCTTTTCAGCGGGAGAAGGCTCGTCGAGCAGCCGCAGCAGCTCGTCGGCGTCATCGTGCAGGGGCTGTTTTTTCAAAGGCTTCTGCGGAGCGGACTTCTGCTCCTCGTCGCGCTCGCGGAATACCTTCTGCGCCAGTTCGAAGGGATTGACGCGCACCGCGGGCTTGGGCTTGGAAAAGGAGGCTTCGATCCGCTGTTCGCCGTTCATCAGAGCGGTCTTGACAGCGTGGTACACCGCGTCGAACACGGGCCGCTCGTTGACAAAGCGAACCTCGAGCTTGGTCGGGTGGACGTTGACGTCGACCGCGTTGTAGGACATTTCGATATTCAGCACGCAGGACGGGAATTTGCCGACCATCACAGAGCCCTTGCAGGCTTCGGAGATCGCCGCCATGGCTGTCCTGGAGATCACATAGCGGTTGTTGATGAAGAAGTTCTGCATGTTGCGGTTGGGGCGGGCATTTTCCGGACGGCTGATGTAGCCGGATACGCGGATGCCGCCGAGCGTGTAGTCGACCGGGATCAGGGAATTGGCAAATTCTCTGCCGTAGACGGCGTAGATCGCCGACAGCAGTTTGCCGTCGCCCGAGGTACGGAGCGCCTGCTTCTGGTCGCGGATATAGGTAAACGCGATCTCGGGATGAGAGAGCGCGATCTTATCGATCACATTGGAAACGGCGTTGCCCTCCGCCATGTCGGTTTTGAGGAATTTCATGCGGGCGGGAACGTTGTAGAACAGGTCGCGGATGATAAAGGTCGTGCCGTCGGGACAGCCGACGTCAGTCAGGGAGATCTCCTCGCCGCCGTCGATCAGATAGCGGGTGCCGACGGCTTCCTCGCGCGCCTTGGTGATCAGCTCCAGGTGAGAAACGGAGGAAACGGACGCCAGCGCCTCGCCGCGGAAGCCGAGTGTCGCGATCGCGTCAAGGTCGTCCTCAAGACGCACCTTGGAGGTCGCGTGGCGGACGAACGCGGGACGGATGTCCTCGCGCAGGATGCCGCAGCCGTTGTCGGCAACGCGCATAAAGGTCACACCGCCGTTTTTGATCTCAACGGTGATCGCGGTCGCGCCTGCGTCGATAGAATTCTCGACCAGTTCTTTGATAACGGAGGAAGGGCGCTCGACGACCTCGCCGGCGGCGATCAGCTCCGCGACGTGCTTGTCAAGTATATTGATTCTGCCCATGGTATTCCTCCTTTTTCGGTATTGGTTTTCAGCGGAACGGCGCGAAAACGGTCATCAGCGTCAGTCCAGCAGATTTTTCAGCTCGTAGAGGATGTTCATCGCCTCTATCGGGGTGAGAGTGTTGACATCGACGCTCCTCAGCTTCTCCTCGACAGCCGTCGAAGTCGGCGGCATCAGGCTGAGCTGAGCGGGCTCGTCAGCGGGGAAATCGTTCGTATGAGCCGCGTGCTTTTGCGGCGCGGCGGTATTCAGCTCGCGCAGGATCTCCTTTGCGCGCTCGATGATGCTGTCGGGCAGTCCCGCCAGCTTTGCGACCTCGACGCCGTAGCTTTCATCGGCGCCTCCCGGCACGATGCGGCGCAGGAAGGTGATCTCGTCGCCGCGCTTTTTCACAGCGATATTGTAGTTCTTGACGCCGTCCAGCAGCTCCTCCATCACGGTCAGCTCGTGGTAATGGGTCGCGAACAGACTGCGCGCGCCGAGCTTCTTTTTATCGGCAACATATTCCAGCACCGCGCGGGCGATGCTCATGCCGTCATAGGTGGAGGTGCCTCTGCCGATCTCGTCAAGGATCAGCAGGCTTTTCGCGGTCGCGTTCTTCACAATGTTCGCGACCTCGTTCATCTCGACCATGAAGGTCGACTGGCCGGAGGCGAGATCGTCGGACGCGCCGACGCGGGTGAAGATCGCGTCGACCATGCCGATCTCGGCATAGGACGCGGGGACAAAGGAACCCATCTGCGCCATCAGAACGATCAGCGCGACCTGGCGCATATAGGTGGATTTGCCCGCCATGTTCGGTCCGGTGATGATGGCGATGCGGTTGTCGTAGCTGTCGAGGAACACATCGTTCGGGACGAACAGGGCGTTATTCAACAGGGCTTCCACCACCGGATGACGACTGTCCTTGAGCCGGATGGCGGTTCCCTGGGTGATATCCGGTTTGGTGTAGCGATTGTCGGAGGCGACGTTGGCAAGAGATACCAGAACGTCAAGTACGGCGATCGCCTTTGCGGAGCGCTCGATGCGGTCGAGATTCAGCGCGACCTGCTCGCGGACGTCGTTGAACAGCTCGTATTCGATCGCGACACACCGATCCTTCGCGCCGAGGATACGGCTTTCGAGATCCTTCAGCTCGGGCGTGATGTAGCGTTCACAATTGGCAAGCGTCTGCTTGCGGATATAGTTCTCGGGGACGAGGTTTTTATAGGAATTGGTGACCTCGATATAGTAGCCGAATACACGGTTGTAGCCGACCTTCAGCTTCGGGATCCCGGTCAGCTCCTTCTGCTCCGCCTCGATGCGCGCGAGCAGTGAGGTGGAATCCGTCATGTCCCGCTTGATCTCGTCGAGCGGCGCGGAGTAGCCCTCTTTGATCAGCCCTCCCTCGCGGACGGAGAAGGGCGGATCGTCGACGATCGCCGAATCGATCAGGGAGGTCATATCCTCCAGCGGGTCGATATCGCTGTACAGCTGTCTGAGCAGCTTTGCATCGAAGGATGAAAGGGTCTCTTTCAGCTCCGGAAGCTTTGAGAGCGCCTGACAGAGAGAACGCAGCTCGCGCGCATTGGCGGAGCCGTAGACGATCTTGGTCATCAGGCGTTCGATATCGAAAATGCCGACCAGTCGGGCAGTCAGCTCCAGTCGGTTGACGGTGTCCCCCACCAGCTCCTCGACGGCATTCTGGCGTTTGAGGATCGATGTGACATTCATCAGCGGATGCTCGACCCAGAAGCGGATCAGGCGCTTTCCCATCGCGGTCTTTGTCTTGTCCATCACCCAGAGGAGCGAATGCTTTTTCTCCTTGCTCATCATCGTGCGGGTCAGCTCGAGATTGCGGCGGGTATTGAAGTCGAGCTTCATATACTCGTCCTCGCGATACAGCTCGATGGTATCGATGCGCTCCAGTCCGGTTTTCTGGGTTTCCCTGAGATAGGACAGCAGTACGCCGAGGGCGATGATGACCTCCGGCATATCGGCGATCTTCGCGACGTTTTCGGGTGAGAATTGCTGATTGACAAGCGACGAGCATTCCAGCAATCCGTATAGGTTGTTGTCGGGATTGGAAACGGCGGCGGAGAGCTTTTCGCGGATAAAGGAATTGAGAACGGTGTTCTTTTTGCTGCTTCCGCCGATCAGGATCTCCTTGGGGGCATAGGCGGTGAGCTGATCCTTGAGCTGTGTAAAGGAGGAGTCGCTCTTGAAGCGGCTGACAAACAGCTGTCCGGTGGAGATATCACAGAACACGATGCCGACATAGTTTTTGTCGGAATAGAGCGAGCAGATGTAGTTGTTGCGGCTCTCGTCCAGCATGGAGCTCTCCATGACGGTGCCGGGAGTGATGACGCGGATGATATCGCGGCGGACGAGTCCCTTTGCCTTGGCGGGATCCTCTGTCTGCTCGCAGATCGCGACCTTGTAGCCGCGGCTGACCAATCGGGCGATATAGCTCTCCGCGGAATGGAAGGGAACGCCGCACATGGGGGCGCGCTCTTCCTGACCGCAGTCGCGTCCGGTAAGGGTCAGCTCGAGCTCCTTGGAGGCGAGCTTTGCGTCATCATAGAACATCTCGTAGAAATCTCCGAGGCGGAAAAACAGGATACTGTCTTTATTCTGTTCTTTGATCTGGAAGTATTGCTTCATCATCGGAGATAGCTCCGCCATGTTCTCACTCCTTTATTGGTTGGTAGTTGGCAGTTGTTAGTTGTCAGTTGGCAGTTGGCAGTTGGTGGTAGACGGTTTTCGCCGCTGATACATGCAGCAGACGTTTGCCGTCGATCAGTGGCAGCGGCCGCAGGTAGAGCAGTCGTGGGTGCAGGAGGGATCAAAGTCAGCGGTATCGGGATCGCCGCCCTCGGCACACTGCTCGATGATCGCGTTGATGCGGTTCAGCGCGGTGTCAAAATTCTGCTTTGCGTTATTATAGGCGATCATGTTCTCGTTGGACATGATCTGAGAATAAACGGTGCGCATCTCTTCGTTGAGAGTGTGCAGGACTTCCTCATCGCGGTCGGACTTGCACGCCTCGTTATTGATGGCAACGCGCTTCTGGTTGAACAGAGCGATCAGCGCCTGCAGCGCTTCGTCGGCGTCAGCCTTATCCTTGGCAGCGTAAAGCTCCTTGTAGAAATCTTCGTTCTGAATAGCGCGGCCCAGTTCGCGAGCCTGTTTGATGGCATTTTCCATGGTGAAACCTTCCTTTTATGTTGATTTATTGATTGATGATATTTGAACCGCTTCGGAACACGCGAGCTCGCCGCGGAGGATCCAGTTGCGGGCTTCGGTAATGCGTACCCGGCAGAAGCTGCCGATCAAGCTGTCGTCACCGGGGAATTCGACGATGATGTTGCCGGAGGTCCTGCCGCACAGCACGCCGTCGGCTTTCGCCTTTTCCTCGACCAGCACCTTTTCGACCGTACCGACCATCGAGGCGCACCGCTCGGCGGCGATCTGCTCCTGAACGTCGAGCAGCTCGCGGAAGCGGCGTCCCTTTTCCTCGTCGGTGACAGGGTCGTCCATCTCCGCGGCGGGAGTCCCCTTGCGCGGAGAATAGATGAAGGTGAACAGTGAGGTGAAGCCGACCTCGCGGATCAGCGAGAGAGTCTCCTGAAAATCCTCATAGGTCTCGCCGGGGAAGCCGACGATCACATCGGAGGTCAGGGACACGCCGGGGATCCTTTCCTTGGCGTAATTGACGATATCGAGATACTTTTCGCGCGTATAGCGGCGGTTCATCTCCTTGAGGATCCTGTCGGAGCCGGATTGGAACGGCAGGTGAAGATGAAGGGAGATATGCTCGCTCTCCGCAATGGTATCGATCAGCTCGCGGGTACAGTCCTTCGGGTGAGAGGTCATGAACCGCAGCCAGTAATCGCCGGGGATCCGATCGATCTCGCGGATCAGCCCCGCAAAGGTGGGACGCGGATCCAGTCCCTTGCCGTAGGAATTGACGTTCTGTCCGAGAAGCGTGATATCCTTGTAGCCGCTTTCGATCATTTCGCGGGCTTCGGCGAGGATGACCTCGGGTCTGCGGCTTCGCTCGCGCCCGCGGACATAGGGCACGATGCAGTAGGTGCAGAAATTGTCGCAGCCGTACATGATCGGCAGCCAGCCCTTGATGCGTCCGTCGCGCTCGACGGGAATGCCCTCGTGGACCAGCTTATCGTCGTTGTCGCGTACAAAAACACGGGAGCCGTCGACGAGGCTTTTGTACAGCAGCTCGGGAAATTCGTGCATACAGTGCGTACCGAACACCAGCCCGACAAACGGGAAGCTGTCGCGGATGCGCTTTGCCACGTGCTCCTGCTCCATCATACAGCCGCACAGGGCGATCAGGATGGACGGATGTCTGCGCTTGAGGTTTTTCAGGGCGCCGACGTTGCCGAACACCCTGTCCTCGGCGTGCTCACGCACGGCGCAGGTGTTGAACAGAATAAAATCCGCGTCGTCGGGTGTATCCGTGAACGAATAGCCCGCCGCCTTGAGCATCCCCTTGATGCGCTCGCTGTCGGCGACATTCTGCTGACAGCCGTAGGTGCGGATAAACGCCTTCGGAACGTCGCCGCGCTTGCGGATGGTCATCAGCTCGGCGATCAGCTCGATATATTCACTTTGCGCAGGGTTCATCGGGATCGGTTCAGCCAAGGCATAATCCTCCATAATGATTCGATTATCCATATGATTATAGCACAAGATATGAGCGTTTTCAATATTTTTATCGCTAAATATTGAGGAATATCGTCGGCGCGGCTAGGTGAAAATGTCAATGGCGGGCTATTGCCAAAGCGAACCGGGAGCGTAAGTCGGCACGGAGCCGACGATCACGGTCTGGGCGATCTCGAAATCGGCAGAGGTATGTATCGCGCGTCGGATGATGAACGGATTGTAGACGATCAGCTCCACATCGACCGTGAGGATGACATGGTGGAGCGTCTGGTTGACGCCGGCAGACTCAAA
Source organism: uncultured Eubacteriales bacterium (assembly GCA_900315815.1). GTDB lineage: Bacteria > Bacillota > Clostridia > Oscillospirales > Acutalibacteraceae > Ruminococcoides. The sequence continues at coordinate 21,866 of ONAS01000021.1, read as the reverse complement.
GGTGCTTTTGAGCGAACAGGTCACGGTCTGGCGGGAGCCGATATTCATGCGGATATCGGGGCCGAGCTCGGCAAACAGAAAGAAGCCCGTAAAGCTGCCCAGCGGGACGGAAAGGCCCTCGCGGTCGGCAAGCTCCCCGATGTAATCCTGAGCTAGCTGTGAGACCGACGCTTTGAGGCTGTTGATCGCGGTGGGGTCGGAGGTCACGGACGTCACAGAGCCGTTTTCAGCGGTATGCGGAACGGTGAGCCTCTCCCCTATGTCGGGCTTGTCGCTCAGGTAATCGATGACGGCGGCATTTACCGCGCGCTGGGACAGCGTTTTCATCCCCGCGGCAACGACCTCGGTCAGCTGGGATTTGACGGCGAATTCCAGATAGACGGACAGGATCAGCACCGCCGCCGTTACCGTACAGACGATACGGCGGATCCGGCGTCGGAGCGCGGACGGCTTCGGCTTGCATAACATAAAAACACCCCTGTGCATCATATGAAAAATGCACGGGAGTGTTCGCTGTTATCGGATTTATTGACTGCCGCCGTTGTGATGCGGGTCGTCGCTGTACGGATACGCGGGATCGTTGTCAGCGCCGTAGATTGCCTGCATATAGGGGTTATCCCCCACCGGCTTATGCTTCTTCTGCTTCTTCGGTCCGCGCAGTGCGCGATAGGGATCATCCTCTGAAAACTCCTCCTGAGCGGGCGGCGGCGCGGCGGGATCGGCGACAAATTTGTCGGAGATCTTATCAAAGAAGCCGCCGAAGGCTTCGCCGAGCTTCTCGTTGCGGAACGCGGAATACGGATCGTCGGGATCCGCCGAGGAATCGACGGGCATATACTGCGGAGCGGGCTGCTGGTAGGGGTTTTCGTCGGGCTGTTGATACGGATTATTTGCCGGTTGTTGATATGGGTTATCAGCGATCTGCTGATACGGATTTTCCGCCGGCTGCACATAGGGATTTCCTGCCGGCTGATACACCTGCGGCTGCTTTGGCTGTGCCATCGCCTCCTCGATCAGGCGGATCAGCTCGGTCATGCTCTGACAGCGATCGGCCTTGCGGACGGCGAGGCCGTACATCAGCACGTTCTCCAGAGCGGGAGAGATCGCGACGCCCAGCGCAGAGGGACGCTGAAGATCGTCCTCAAAGGTGCGGTCGGGCGCTTCTGTCGGTGTTTTGCCGGTGATACAGCGGTACAGGGTCGCGCAAAGCGCGTAGACGTCCGTCCATGGACCCTGCTCACCCTTTTTGCGGTACTGCTCCTCGGGAGCGTAGCCCGGCTTGAGCATAACGGAAAGTGATCGGTTTTCGTCCTCAAATTCCCTCGCGGCGCCGAAATCCATCAGCTTCAAGCTGCCGTCGGTCAGGTACATGATATTATCGGGGCTGATATCGCGGTGGATAAAGCCCGCCTTGTGGATCTTCTCGAGAGAACGCATCGCGGGCATCAGCATCGTGAAAGCCTCTTCTGCGGACATGGTGCCGTGAGTGCGCAGATAATGGCGCAGATCGACGCCCTCGAGGTACTCCATCACGATATACGCAGTGTTGTTTTCCTCAAAGAAATCGCGGACGTCTACGATGCCCGGCTCACGGAAAAAGCGCGCCATGTTGCGCGCCTCCACGAGGAACCGTTCCTTGCCCTTCTGAAAAAACGCCGTAGAGTTGACAGAGGAGGACGGGATCACGCGGGAGGTGGCGTTGTCGCGGTGAGAATAGCCGTGGGGAAAATACTCCTTGACGGCGACCGGGATACGCAGGATATTGTCCAGTCCGATATAGGTGATGCCGAAGCCTCCCTCGCCCAGCACTCTGCCGACGATGTAGCGTCTGCCGACAATCGAGCCGGGTACCAGGTGGTGCGGCGCGCTGTCGGGCAGTCGGGTGACATGACAGTACGGACAGGTCATCGCGTCGGCCTTATCGCGCATACAGTTATAGCAAAGCATGTCAGCCCTCCTTATCGAATGTGTTCATCCATATGATAGTAAAAAAACCGTCGGTTGTCAATACGGCGGACAAAAGAACAGGGAGGGCAAAAGCCCTCCCGCTGTGTTTCGTGATCAGATTATGACATCAAGTCCTCGTCGGCATAATCATGATGATCGTGATCACAGCCGCAGCCGCACTCGCACTCATCATCTGTCAGCTCGGAAAAATCGAATTCCAGCGTCTCGCCGCAGTTGGGACAGACGATCTCGCCCTCAAGCAGGACGTCCTCGTCAACGGTGATGACCTCACCGCATTTGCCGCAGGTGACCTCGTAGTAGACGTCGTCGTCATCGAAGTCCTCGTCGTCACAGCAGCAGCAATCGTCATACTCGCCGTAAACTTCCTCTTCCAGTTCGGAGAGATCCTCGTCGATCTCATCTACCTGATTGCAGACGTCGTCAACGATGTCTTCCATATCGGTCACATCGTAAGCCATATCCTCGAGCAGGTCGATGATGGCGTTGATGACCTTGACCTCATCCTTGTCCCCGTCCAGCTTGAGGCCGTCGGCAAGACCGCGGATATAGGCAATTCTTTCAGTTAAATTCATAACAGTCTCCTTTTACGGTTTGCGCCTGTGGCGCTTGTCTCGCTTTGTTGTCCTGCGCTGATCCTCGTATAACTCCTGCTCACCCAACCACTCTCCATGAACCTCGTTCATGACGAGCGGTCGCGTTTCATCCGTTATATCCGAGGGCTCCGGACGCAGGCGTTTCTTATGCTCTGCCGAGATACTCGCCGGTGCGGGTATCGATCTGGATCATTTCGCCTTCCTCGATGAAGAGCGGCACCTTGATCTCAGCGCCGGTCTCGAGAGTCGCGGGCTTGGTCGCGTTGGTCGCGGTGTTGCCGGCGAAGCCGGGATCGGTCTGGGTGACCTGAAGCTCTACAAAGTTGGGCGGCTCTACGCCGAAGACGTTGCCCTTGTAGGACAGTACCTTGCAGACCATGTTCTCTTTTACAAACTTGAAGTTATCGCCGAGGATGGACGCGTTGATCGGGATCTGCTCCCATGTCTCGGTATCCATGAAGTAATAAAGGTCGCCGTCGGAATAGCTGTACTCCATATCCTTTCTGTCGATGAAAGCGGTGGGGTACTTATCGTTGGGGTTGAAGGTCTTTTCAACAACAGCGCCGGTGATGACGTTTCTGATTTTTGTTCTGACAAACGCCGCGCCTTTACCGGGCTTTACGTGCTGGAACTCGATAATGGACACTACCTGTCCGTCCATCTCAAATGTTACGCCGTTTCTGAAATCGCCAGCAGAAATCATATACATTTCCTCCTAAAATTTTTAGTCCTAAAAGCAAAGCTGTCAAAAATCGCACAGACTAAGCATTTTAATACAAGTATTATACAGGCTTCAAGCCGAAAAATCAATAGGAATAAAGAATTATTCTCAGATTATCAGCAATTCTTTCGGCAGCTGTGCGAGAGAACAGCTCCCGCTGTCGCTGACCGCGAACATATCCTCGATCCTGACGCCGAACTCTCCGGGCAGGTAGATGCCGGGCTCGTCGGTGATCACCATCCCGTCCTGCAGGACAGTGGCATCCGTCTTGTAGACGCGGGGATCCTCGTGGATCTCCAGACCGACGCCGTGACCTGTGCTGTGGCCGAAATACTCACCGTATCCCTTTGCTTCGATATACTCACGCGCCGCGATATCGACGTCGCCCGTCGTATTGCCGACGACGATTTTTTCGGCGGCTCTCATATGTGCCTGATAGACGATATCGTAGATCTCACGCATCCTGTCGGTCGCGTGGCCGAGAGCGTAGGTGCGGGTCATATCGCTGTGATAGCCGTTGTATACAGCGCCGATATCAAAGGTGACGAAGTCGCCTTCCCTGAGCGCGTAATCTCCCGGGACGCCGTGAGGCAGCGAGGTGTTCGCGCCCGCGATCGTGATCAGCTCAAAGGCGATCCGCTCTCCCCCGCAGACATGGATCAGATGCTCCAGCTCAACGGACAGCTCACGCTCGGTGACGCCGGGGCGGACATGGTTGAGCAGCTCGGTCAGAGCGCGCTCGGTGATGCGCTGCGCCTCGGTGATGTCGGCGATCTCGTCGGCAGTTTTGAGCACGCGGATGCCGCGGATCCTTTCTGAAAGTCCGCTGTCGGTCAGAAGCTCGGCGTTAAGCTTGGATCTCATGGATGAAAGGTGCGCAAGGGTGACGGATTCTTCCTCGATCATCAGTGTTTTAATATTCTTCTGTAGAATAATATCATTGACAGTATCGAACAGCTTTCTGAACTGAACGACGTTCACATCGGGGCTTGCGTGCTTTTGAGCGGCTTCGATATAGCGGAAATCGCACAGCAGGTACGCGTAGTCCTTTGTGATGAGGACGGCGCCGTCGGTAAAGCTGAACCGGGTGAAATAGCGGGCGTTGATCTCGGATGTGATCAGCGCGGCGGTGGATGCGTCAGGCAGGAACGCCTGCAGTTTTTTGATGGAAATCATGGAGCACCTCAATATTGTTTGCTGATACCGCTCCCTTTATCAAAGGAAGCCTGAAAACAAAAAACGGACAGCCGAACTGTCCGTTTCTTCTTGTGAAATTGTACTTATCTGTACTTACGCTTGCGAGCAGCCTCGGACTTCTTCTTACGCTTTACAGAAGGCTTCTCGTAAGCCTCTCTCTTACGAACCTCAGCGATGACGCCGGCGCGTGCGCACTGCTTTTTGAAGCGGCGAAGCGCACTCTCCAAAGATTCGTTTTCTTTGAGCCTTACTTCTGACATTTATTTCCCTCCCATCCGCCATAAGGCAGGGGTAATTCGCATAATGCAACAATGATTATACATTAATGTCGCCGAAGTGTCAAGTACCAAGATGTAATTTGTAGAATTTTGCTAAGAATAGACCAAAAAATTCTACACATAGAGAATACCGGCGCAAGCAGGATGCCTGCGCCGGGGTTGGTTCAATGATGAGTGATCAGGGATCAGCCGCGCTTTTTCGTGATCGTATAGACGGATACGCATGCGCCTGCAGCGGCGAGGATCACCAGCAGGATCGCCAGAGCGGATGCAGAGCTGCCGCCGGTCTTCGGGGATTTTTCGCCGGCTTCGGTAGCGGCCTCGGTGGAAGCCTCGGTCTCCTCCTCAACAGGCTTGGGAGCGGCGATGTACGCCTCGAGATCGAACTTCGCGACGGAGGTGACTTCCGCGGTGCCCTGGATGTTTTCGTATACATCGACGACATAGAGGTCGGTCTTGGGCTGAGCGGTAACAGTGGTGCCGTAGCAGAGGATGCGGTAGTTGGTGCCGGATACGGGCTGGGTACCGAGAACAGCGATGGAAACAAAATCCATGCCGTCGCCGGAATTCAGCGCGTCGAAAACAGCGGTCGGCAGCGGAGCGCCTGTCTGCTTTGCGGCGGAGCTCCATGCGCCGGTCTCGGCATCTGCGGAGTCATTCTTGACCTTGACGTCTGCGGGATCGATATCGACCGTACCGACAAGCTGAACAGAACCGTCCGTTGCGGCGAATACGGTCACGACGGCCCAGTGAGAAACGGCGTCGGGAACAATGGGAGTCGCCATGCAGAGGAACGCATAGTTGGTGCCTGCGACGACCTGAGTCGCGATCACATCTCTGGGATCGAGCGAAATGCCGCCAAAGCCTTCCAGCGCCTTGGTCAGGATCGCTTTTTCATCTGCAGTGCAGTTGTCTGCGGCAAAATTGGAAAACGTCCACGCGCCTGAAACAGCACCGGTATCGGCGAGATCTTCAGCCTGCTCGGGTTCAGAGGCGTCAGGGGCGTTGTCGACAGCCTCTTCGGCTGCTGCCGCGGAGAGCACACAGACGCTGAGGAGCATACAAACTGCGAGGATCATTGACAGGATTTTTGTAGATTTCATGATGGACCTCCTTGAAGATTTTAGAGTCACAACCTAAGTTGATGAACGTATCATAGCACATCGCGCGAAAAAATACAAGCATCTGACCGCACTTTCGGCAGTTTTTGCATCAGAAAAGAGGGCGGTCGGTCCCGCCCTCTCAGATGATTGAAATATGAAGTTGTTACGGCTTGACGACGATATTGACCAGCTTGCCGCGGACGTAGATCTCCTTGACGATGTTCATGCCGGCGATCGACTCCTGCACCTTCGGCTCCGCCTTCGCAAGCGCGATGACGTCTGCCTGATCGGCGTCGGCGGCGATGTTCAGCTTCGCCTTGATCCTGCCGTTGACCTGCGCGACGATCTCGATGGTATCGTCGACGCACTTTGCTTCGTCATAAGCGGGCCACTGCGCCTGAGCGAGGATGCCGCTGCCCAGCTTGCACGCCTCCCAGACCTCTTCGGTGACGTGAGGCGCAAACGGGTTGAGCAGGATCGCGAAGATCGCCAGCTCCTTTTTGGTGATCTTGCCGGTCGCGTAAACGGTATTGATCAGCGCCATCAGCGCGGCGATAGCGGTATTGAACTTGATGTTCTCGATATCATAACCGACCTTTTTGATGGTCTTGTGGAATTCCTTCTCCACCTCGGGACGGATGAAATCCTCACCCGTCAGGATCTCCTGCAGGTTCCAGAAACGCTCGATGAACTTGCGGCAGCCGCGGACGGAGTTGGTGCTCCACGGAGCGGCTTTCTCAAAGTCGCCGATGAACATCTCGTAAAGGCGCAGAGTATCCGCGCCGTACTCGTCGACGATGTCGTCGGGGTTGACGACGTTGCCGCGGGACTTGGACATCTTCTCACCGTTCGCGCCGAGGATCATGCCGTGAGAGGTGCGCTTGGCGTAGGGTTCCTTGGTGGGAACGACGCCGATATCATAGAGGAACTTGTGCCAGAAACGGCTGTACAGCAGATGCAGGGTGGTGTGCTCCATGCCGCCGTTGTACCAGTCGACCTGATGCCAGTAATCCAGCGCTTCCTTGGAGGCGATGGCGTCGTGGTTATGCGGATCCATATAGCGCAGGTAGTACCACGAGGAGCCTGCCCACTGGGGCATGGTATCGGTCTCGCGATAGGCCTTTTTGCCGCAGTGCGGACAGGTGGTCTCCACCCAGTCGGTCATATTGGCAAGGGGCGACTCGCCGGTATCGGTCGGCTCATAGCTTTCGACCATCGGGAGACGCAGCGGCAGCTCGGACTCGGGAATCGGGACATAGCCGCAGTCGTCGCAGTGAACGATCGGGATAGGCTCGCCCCAGTAGCGCTGACGGGAGAATACCCAGTCGCGGAGCTTGAAGTTGACCTTCTTATGACCGATGCCTTTTTCGGTGAGATACTCGATGATCTTCACCTTTGCATCCTCTACGGACAGACCGTCGAGAATGCCGGAGTTGACCATGATGCCGGTGGCGCAGTCGGTGAAGGCTTCCTCCTCGACATTGCCGCCCTTGACGACCTCGATGATCGGCAGGTCGAATTTCTTCGCGAATTCCCAGTCGCGGGTATCGTGAGCGGGAACCGCCATGATCGCGCCGGTACCGTAGGAGATCAGGACATAGTCGGAAATAAAGATCGGGATCTCGGTATTTGTCAGAGGATTGATCGCGGTCACGCCGTCAAGACGCACGCCTGTCTTGTCCTTGTTCATCTCGGTACGCTCGAAGTCGCTCTTCTTTGCGGACGCGGTCTGATAGGCGCGGATCTCGTCGATATTATTGAGCTTGTCCGCCCATTTCTCGATATAGGGATGCTCCGGCGAGACGACCATGTAGGTCGCGCCGTAGAGTGTATCGGGACGGGTGGTATATACGGTCAGCTTGTCGCCGGCGGTGGTGTCGAACTCGACCTCGGCGCCGTAGCTTCTGCCGATCCAGTTCTTCTGCTGGAGCTTGACGCGCTCCGGATAATCGACCAGGTCAAGATCGTCGATCAGTCGATCGGCGTATTCGGTGATCTTCAGCATCCACTGGCTCTTGACACGGCGGACGACCTCGCTGCCGCAGCGCTCACAGACGCCGTTGACGACCTCCTCATTCGCGAGAACGCACTTGCAGGAGGTGCACCAGTTGACGGACATTTCTTTCTTGTAGGCCAGACCGTGCTTGAACAGCTGGAGGAAGATCCACTGGGTCCACTTGTAGTAATCGGGATCGGTGGTATTGATCTCGCGGCTCCAATCAAAGGAGATACCCAGAGACTGGATCTGCTTTTTGAAGCGTGCCACGTTGTTTTGGGTAACGATCTCGGGGTGGATGTGGTTTTTGATCGCGTAGTTCTCGGTAGGCAGACCGAACGCGTCCCAGCCGATCGGATACAGAACGTTATAGCCCTGCAGTCTGCGCTTGCGGGAAACGGTATCCAGCGCCGTGTAGGGACGCGGATGACCGACGTGGAGTCCCTGACCGGACGGGTAAGGGAACTCGATCAGCGCAAAGAATTTTTCTTTATTAGAATTTTCCTCCGCGTGGAATACGCCCTTTTCCTCCCAGATTTTTTGCCATTTCGGCTCTACTGCCTTGTGATTGTATTTCATATTCTTTCCTCCAGACGGGTGATTTGCATACATACAAACTGAATCCGACGCGATCGATGAAAAGCGCGTCCCTCAACCGTCACCTTTCGGCGACGCCTTGCCTTCAGCGGGCTCAGGGAGTGACGACGTCGGAAATGTCGATCTCTTCGCCGTCCTCCCAGAGACGGTCGAGATCATAGTACTGACGGCTCTCCTCAGAGAACACATGGACGATGACGTCGATATAGTCGAGCAGGATCCATGTATCGGAGCGGTGACCCTCGATGTGGCTGACGGACACGCCCAGCTTGTCCATCTCGTACTCGACATAGTCGGCGAGGGATTTGACATGGGTGGACGAGTTGCCGGTCGCGATGACCATGTAATCGGCAAGGATGGAAATATCGCCGATCTTGATGATCTTGACGTCAAGGCCTTTGCGGGAATCGAGAATCTTTGCGATTTCTTTTGCTTCTTGTAATGAATTCATAAACACCTCATGATGATCAATGTTTTTTTTCCAGCAGGATTTCGTTGTAAGCGGCAAGCGCGTTCGGAGAGATCAGGTCTCCCCTGCCGGACAGCCGCGCGATCGTGAATTTCAGCCCGTACAGCATACCCTCCTCCAGCGATACCTCGGCATATCGGCGGATCACGTCGATATCGGGATAGCTGCGCTCGGCAGAGGTGAAGTCGGCAAGGAAAATACATTTTTCCAGGGTCGACATTCCCGCACGGGCGGTCGTGTGGTACAAAACGGCGTTGAAAATATCCTCATCGTCGATGCCGTAAACGTCGCGCACGGTGACGGCGCCGGACATGGCGTGCCACAGCTTGGGCGAACGGCGTTCCAGTTCGGTGAGAATTATACCACCCTTTTCGATGATTTTCAACTGTAAATCGTTATCGGTTTCTTTGGTGATGTCGTGAAGCAGTCCGGCCAGACGGGCTTTGTCCGGATCGGCGCTGTATTTCTTCGCGAAGCGGACCGCCTCTTCGGCTACGTTCAGCGAGTGGATGCGGCGGTAATCGGAGAGCCTGTCAAGCTCTTTTTCATAGCGTTCAAAATCCATAGGTCACCTGTACAGATCGTTTTCTTTGATATATTCCCCAACGCGCGGATCGACCATCCCGGCGATGCTCTCCCCCGCTTTCACAGCGGCGCGGACAGCGGTAGAGGACAGCGGTCCGACAAGCTCTTCCGAGATCAGGGTATGACAGCCGCAGGGCTTGAATTCCTCGTATTTTTCTTCTAAAGAATGATAATCCAGCTCGTTGCGCGGGGCGACAAGGATCGTCGCGTTCTCGAAAATGTAACGGAAATCGTGCCACTTGTCAAGCGTCACATACATATCCGCGCCGACGATCAGGAACAGCTCGTCGGCATCATCCTTCAAGGCGGCGATCGTATCGGATGTGTAGCTCATCCCGCCGCGCCGGAGTTCGATATCGCTGACCTCCAGCTGAGGATACCGCGCGGTCGCAAGGCGGCACATCTCATAGCGATGGACGCCGTCGGCGATTGCGGAATTATCCTTGAGCGGTGTGATGAACGTCGGGATCAGCGTTACCCGGTCGAGAGAGAATTCCTCCGCAAACTGCAGGGCGAGCTTGACGTGGTCGTTGTGAATGGGGTTGAAGGAACCGCCGAATATCGCGTGTCTCATTTGACCAGCTTGATCTTCGGATCTTTTTTGTTGCGGCGATAGAGGACGAATTTGGAGCCGATGACCTGGACCACATCGGCGCCGATCTCCTCGGCGATGGTATCCGCGGCTTCACGCGCGGAATACTCGCACGCCTCCAGCACCTTTCCCTTGATCAGCTCGCGGGCGGTGATGGCTTCGTCGGCGGTTTTATACAGCTGCTCGGAAAAGCCGGATTTGCCGACCATGAGCACGGTATCTATCGGATTTGCGAGTGCGCGCAGCTGGGCGCGCTGTTTGCTTGTCAGCATGATAAATCCTCCTTACGGGCATGGAGTTCTTCGTAGAGCATTCTCAGCGCATTGCCGCGATGGCTCAGGCGGTCCTTTTCTTCGCTCGTCAGCGACGCGAAGCTCCTGCCGCTGACGGTGAAGATCGGATCATAGCCGAAGCCGCCTTCACCGGACGGCTCAAACGCGATCTCGCCGTTGCATCTGCCCTCGACGGCGATCACCTCGCCGTTCTTGAGGATACAGCAGACCGCGCAGGAAAAATGAGCAGTGCGCTCAGCCGCGGGGACATCGCGCAGCTCGTCGAGCAGCATATTGATCTTCACGGAATAGGGTGAATCGTGGCCGCCGTAGCGCGCGGAATAGATGCCCGGACGTCCGCCGAGCGCGTCGACGCACAGACCGGAATCGTCGGCGATCACCGGCAGGCCGCATTTATCGAACGCGGCTTTTGCCTTGATGTAGGCATTTTCGGAAAAAGCGGAGCCGTTTTCTTCCACATCGCCGAGGTCGATGCCTTTATCGGCGGCGGTGACGGGAACGATGCCCAGCGGCGCGAGAATGCGCTGTATTTCTGTCAGCTTCTTTTTGTTGTTGGTAGCGATAACAAATTCTATCATGATGCAGTCAATCGTTGATTATTCCTCTTCCTTGACGAAAAGGGCTTTGGAAAATTCGAGCGGATCGAAGGGCTGGAGGTCGTCGACCTTTTCGCCCACGCCGATGAATTTGACGGAAATGCCCAGCACGTCCTTGACAGCGAGTACGACGCCGCCCTTTGCGGTGCCGTCCAGCTTGGTCAGGATGATGCCGGTGATGCCGGTCGCCTTGGCGAATTCGCTCGCCTGATTCACGGCGTTCTGACCGGTGGTCGCGTCGAGGACCAGCAGGAATTCCTTGTCCGCGTCGGGAAGCTCGCGGTCGATGACGCGGCGGATCTTCGCCAGCTCGTCCATCAGGTGCTTTTTGTTATGGAGTCTGCCGGCAGTGTCGACGATAATGATATCGCTGCCCTTAGCCTTTGCGGAGGAGATCGCATCGAAGACCACGGCGGCAGGATCGGATCCCTCGCCCTGTGCGACGATATCGGCGCCGCTGCGGTCCGCCCAGATCTTCAGCTGATCGATGGCGGCGGCGCGGAAGGTATCCGCGGCAGCTAAGGTCACGCGCTTGCCCTGATTGCGGTAATAGGAGGCGAGCTTGCCGATAGAGGTGGTTTTGCCGACGCCGTTGACGCCGATGACAAGGATGACGGAGGGCTTGGTATTAAGCACCATCTCATTGCCGCCGCTCAGCATCTCTGCGGACAGCTCGGCGATCTCGTTCATGATCAGCTGGGGATCCTTGATGCCCTTCTGCTTGACGCGGGTACGCAGCTCGTCGCAGATCTTGGTCGCGGTGGCAACACCGACGTCGCCCATGACGAGCAGCTCCTCAAGCTCTTCGAAAAGGTCCTCGTCGATTTTGGTGAACGACTTGAGCATCGAGTCGATCTGACCGACGACAGCGTCGCGTGTCTTTTTTAAGCCTGATTTCAGTTTACTGAATAATCCCATAATATCACCTTCGAAGAATAGATTTCTCTGTATTATTTGATGCCTAATCTGGCAGCGACCTCGGAAGCGCGCAGCTCGAGCAGCTTACTGATGCCCTCGTCCTGCATGGTGACGCCGTAGAGGACGTCCGCCTCTTCCATCGTGCCGCGGCGGTGGGTAATCAGGATGAACTGGGTCTCACCGGTGAGGTTGCGCAGATAGGCGGCAAAGCGGTCGACGTTGACCTCGTCAAGCGCCGCCTCGATCTCGTCCATGACGCAGAACGGCGCGGGACGTACCTTCATGATCGCAAAGTACAGCGCGATCGCGACCAGCGCCTTTTCACCGCCGGAGAGCGCCTCCAGATGGACGACGATCTTGCCGGGCGGATGGACGATGATGTCGATGCCGGAGGTCAGGATGTTTTCGGGGTCGGACAGCTCCAGATGCGCCTCTCCGCCGCCGAACAGCTCCTTGAAGGTCAGCGTGAAGTTCTTGTTGATCTCGGCAAAGGAATCGACGAATACTTCTTTCATCTGCTTGGTCAGACTCTGGATCAGGTTCTCGATCTCCTTCTTGGATTTTTCGACGTCGTCGACCTGCGCTTTCATGAACGTATAGCGTTCGGAAACGTCCTTGTATTCCTCGATCGCCGCCACGTTGACGGTACCGAGGGCTTTGATCTTTGATTTGAGCGAGGACAGCCTTGAACGCGCGGCGGTCAGGCTCTCCAGCTCGATCGCCTGCTCCTCCGCCTCACGGCGGGTCAGCTCGTATTCCTCCCACAGCTTTGCGATGATATCGTCAAACTGCTTTTGGAGGGAATCCTTTTTGACCTCCAGACGGGAGAACTCGTTGGATGCGAGCTCGCGCTCCGACATCTTCTCGCGCTCTGTTTTCCGCAGCTCCACGGAACGCTTTTCCAGCTCGTCGCGCTCGGTGTTCAGACGCTCGATGGCCTGCGACGCCTGACGGACCTTTTCGGTCAGATCGTCGATCTCCGCGTTGAGCGCTTCGATTTTATTTTCTATATCAGAATTATGATGTTCGATCTCTTCTTTTTCTTTCGCAAGCTCTTCCATGCGCTGCTTCTGACCGCTGCCGGACAGCCGGGCGGTCTCGATCTCCGCCTTCAGGTTGTCGACGTCCTTTTCCATCGAGAGGATCTCCAGACGCAGCTCCTGCAGCTGATCGGCGAGCGCCTCGCGCTGATGTGCCATCTCATCGCGGGAGCCGGTGAGCGCTTTGATCTTCAGCTCGGTGGACTCGATCTCGGCGTTGAATCGGACAAGATCCTTCTGCGCCAGCTCTCGGGCGGCTCTGCACTCTGCGATCTTTGCGGAAGAGGACGCGAGCTCCGCGTCGATATCGTCGAGGTCGCGGCTGAGCGCCGCCAGCTCTGCAAGCAGGGCGTTATATTCGGCTCTCAGACGGACCGCTTCCTGACGGGCGTTGGAAAGATCGGCACGGGCGCCGATCAGATCGGCTTCACACGCGCCGTACTGGCTTTCCGCCTGCTTGAAGGCGTCAAACGCCGCCTGTGCCTTCGCGCTGAGGTCTGCCGCCTCTTTGCGCAGACGGTCGATCTCGCTTTCGCGGGACAGGAGTCCGGAATTCTTCGCGCGGGAACCGCCGGTGAAGGAACCGCCGGCGTTGATGCCCTGGCCGTCAAGGGTGACGACCATGCAGCGGTAGCCGTAGCGCTTTGCGATAGCGGAAGCCGCGGACAGATCCTCGGCGATGACGATGCGTCCGAGCAGATTGCTCAGGATGTTCTCATATTTTTGGTCGGTCGAGCAAAGCTCGCTTGCAATACCGACATAGCCGTAGCAGTCGTCAAGATCCTTTTCGTTCAGGGTGTGCGGCTTGATGGTGGTCAGCGGCAGGAAGGTCGCGCGTCCCGCGTCACGCTTTTTGAGCAGTTCGATCGCGCGCTTCGCGTCGGAATCGGTGTTGACGACGATGTACTGCATCTTCGCGCCGAGGGCGACCTCCATCGCGATATTGTATTTGGACGGGACCTTGATCAGCGTGGTGACAGGGCCGCAGATACCGCCCAGTCCGCCGCGCTTTGCCTCCTGCATGACGACTCTGACGCTGTTGTAGAAGCCCTCATAGTTGGCGGACAGGTCGGAAAGGATCTTTGCACGGCGGGATTTTTCCTCCGCGTCGAGGCGCAGATTGTCGGCGATCTGCTTTTGCTCGTCACGCTTTTTCGCGCGTGACGCGAGCTTCATCTCCAGACCGTCGATCGAATTGGAAACAGCGGCGACTGTGCCGTCTGTCATGTTCAGCTGTTCCTCGTAATCCTCCTTGACGGAGATCAGCTCGTCGCGCTGGATCTCCTTGGCGGCTTTCGATTCACTGAGCGCGGCGCTGCGCGCCTCCAGCTCTTCGATCGACGACGCGCTGGTGATGTCCGTGACGCGGACGTCGGCGAGACGCTGGGACAGCGACGCGATGATTGCGGAGAGCTTCTGCAGTTCGTCGTTGCTGCGGGAAGCGTCGTTGTTGATATGGTTCAGCTCGTCGGATACGGCGTTGTAGTCCGAGCGGCGTTTTTCTGTCCGCTCCTTGATCTCTTCGATCCGGGCGAGCTTGTCCTCGATGATCTTGTCGATATCGGCGGTAGAGCTCTGTGCCTTTTCTATCTCGCCGATGATACGAGCGATGTTGTCGTTGTTATGAAGGATATCGTTTTCCGCGACGGAGATCGCGGCGCGTTTTTCCGCGATCTGCGCCTCATAGGAGGCCGACTCGGCGCGAATCTCCTCGATGCGTGAGGCAATGGCGCCGTTTTTGACGTAGATCGCCTCGGTCTCGTCGGAAATTCCCGACAGCACCGCATCCGCTTCCTCGTATTGTGCCTTCGCAACGGCGATCTTGTCCTCATGGTCGCGGAGCACCTTGGAGGATTTGTTGAGGGTATCGAGCCACAAAGCGATCTCCAGTCCGCGCTTTTCCTGAGAATACTCAAGGAATTGCTGTGCCTTTTCCGACTGCTCGCGCAGCGGCTTGATGCGGCTTTCCAGCTCGGTGACGATATCGCGCAGACGCAGGAGGTTTTCCTCGGTATGGGCGAGCTTGCGCTCTGCCTCTGTCTTGCGGTAGCGATAGCGGGAGATACCGGCGGCTTCCTCAAAGATCTCGCGTCTGTCCTCGCTTTTTGAGGCGACGATCGAGTCGATCTTGCCCTGACCGATCATAGAATAGCCGTCGCGTCCGAGGCCCGTATCCATGAACAGCTCGTGAATATCCTTGAGGCGGACTGCCGCCTTGTTGATCAGATACTCGGACTCGCCGGAACGGTAATAGCGGCGGGTGACCGCTACCTCGTCGCCGCCGTAGGGCAGTCGGCGGTCGGAGTTGTCGATCGTGAGGGTCACCTCAGCAAAGCCCAGACGCTTGCGCTTGTCGGTGCCGTTGAAAACGACGTCCTCCATGCGGGAGCAGCGGAGTGCCTTTGCACTCTGTTCGCCCAGCACCCAGCGGATCGCATCGGAGATGTTCGACTTTCCGGAGCCGTTGGGACCGACGACAGAGGTGATGCCTTTATCAAAGGTCAATTTGGTTTTATCGGGAAATGTTTTGAAGCCTTGCAGCTCCAGCGATTTTAAGAGCATATTCTCTCCTTACGGTTTTTGCAGATACGATAGAATCATGCGATAAAATTCTAATTCAGAATTATAATATCGTTTTCAGCAAGAGTTTCCTTCTCTTCGATGCGTACGGAATACCCCATTTTCATCAACGCGAGAAGGTTTGATTTTTTATTGCCGACCATTTTGGAACGGCTTTTGGGATTGACGGCAACGGTATACGCGCCGTGAGGCATATCGTGCAGTAACGCGGCCGCCTTGCGGAGCATGATGCGGCTCTCGCATAATTCGCGGAACGCGGGATGATAGGGTCCCGCCAGCATATCGCGGCGGAGGGTATCGGTATCGTGCAGACCCACGCGGATGACCTTGACGCCATGATCCGCAAACTGCGTCAGCAAATCGGCGCAAAGTCCGACAGCGGCGTCGAGCGGCTGCGGAGCGTATTCTCCGCGTTCAAATAATTCGCCCAGACGGGTGCCGCGCATGACGATCGTCGGATAGATGCGGACGGTCGCGGGGCGCAGACGGATGAATTCAGCGGCGGTGTATCGGTCGAGCGCGTCAGTGCTTTGATATAGACCGGTCATCATCTGAAGCCCGAGTTCCATATCATAACGCTGAATCAGCTCTGCCGCCTGACGCACGTCGTCGGCGGTGTGTCCCCTGTCGTTTGCCGAGAGAACGGTATCGCTCATGCTTTGGGCGCCTAATTCGACCGCGGTCGTCTGATACGCCTTCAGCAGGGCGAGGATCTCCTCATCGATCGCGTCGGGGCGGGTGGAGATGCGGATCCCCCTGAATCGGTCGATGTACGGTGTTGTTGCATCCAGCAGAGAGCGCATATACGCACGGTCGATCGCCGTAAAGCTGCCGCCGAAGAATGCGATCTCACTGTTGACGGTATTTTCTTTTAAAGAATCAACTGCCGTTTCAACGGCGCTTCTGACGTCATCGGGAGTCGGCTGGTACGCCTTGCCGGTGATACTGCGCTGGTCGCAGAATGAACAGCGGTGAGGACAGCCGTTGAACGGGATGAACAGCGCGACGTTTGCATGTTTAATAGCCCATCAGCTCCAGTGCCTCGCGCGCCGCCTGCTGCTCGGCTTCTTTTTTGGAGCGGCCGCCGCCGCGTCCGATCACGTTGGAATTCAACAGCACCTCGACCTTGAAGTGCTTGTTGTGATCGGGACCGGAGGAACCGACCAGACGGTACTCCAGACGCTCGCCGGGATTCTTCTGGATGATCTCCTGCAGGGCGGTCTTGTAGTCCTTGAACGAATTGTTCTTATGGTTCTCGATCTCGGGAATCACAAAGCGCAGGATGTGCTTTTTGGCGGGCTCCATACCGCCGTCGAGATAGATCGCGGCGATCAGCGCCTCAAAAGCGTCGGAAACGATCGACGGGCGGTTGGCGCCGCCGTTGCGGCGTTCGCCGTTGGAAAGGCGCAGATAGCTGCCCAGATCGATCTGCTTTGCGAAATCGAAAAGGCTTTTTTCGCATACCAATGAAGCGCGCAGCTTGGTCAGCTCGCCCTCGGGCAGGTCGGGACAGTGGGTGTAGATATAATCCGACACCACGATTGACAATACCGCGTCGCCCAGAAACTCGAGCCGTTCGTTGTACTTCATGTTTTTGTGCTGTTCGTGCGCATAGGACGAATGGGTCAGCGCCTCGGTGAGGAGGGCGGGATCGCGGAAGCTGTAGCCGATCGCCTCTTGCAGGTCTTTCATTTATTCACCCTCGTTCTCGGTTTCGGGAATATCCTTGAGCGCCTCGGTAATGGAGGCGATAACATCATTCTTGACATATTCGATCGTGACGCGGATCGCATTCCTGATCGTCTTGGCGTTGGAAGAGCCGTGCGCCTTGAACACGGGCTTGGCACAGCCGAGCACCGGAGCGCCGCCGACCTCGTCGTAGTCCATCGACTTTTTCAGCTCTTTCATCTCTTTCATGACGCATGCCGCAGCCAGCTTTGTCTTGAAATTTTTGGTAAAGACGCCCTTGATCTTCTTCATCATGGCGATCGCGACGCCCTCATAGGTTTTGAGGATCATGTTGCCGGTAAAGCCGTCGCATACGACGACGTCTGCGCCGTCAAGCGGGATATCGCGTCCCTCTACGTTGCCGATAAAATTGATGGAGGGAGTGTTCTTCAGCAGGGTGTAGGTCTCCTGACGCAGAGCGTCTCCCTTGTGCTCCTCGGTGCCGACGTTGGCGAGTCCGACGCGGGGATTTTTGAAGCCCATCACCTTGTTCATATAGATCGAGCCCATCATCGCGAACTGCTGCAGCGCCTTGGGACGGAGATCAGTATTGACACCGCTGTCGATCAGCATGAAATAGCTCTCGGAGTTCGGCATAACGGGCGCGAACGCGACGCGCTGGATCCCCTTGATGCGCTTGACGAGGAACATCGCTCCCGCGCCGAGTGCGCCGGAGTTGCCGGCGGATACGAACGCGTCTCCCCCGCCGTTTTTCAGCAGGTTCAGACCGACCGCCATCGAGGTGTTCGCCTTCGCCTTGGAGCGGATGGTGGAGGGCTGGTCGTCGTTGGTGAATACATCGGGAGCGTGGACGATCGTGATGCCGTTGAGGCTGAGATTGTTCTCAGAGGCGACCTTTTGGATCACGGACTCGTCGCCTGTGAGGATGATATCCACACCGTATGCGGCATGGGCTTCGATCGCGCCGCAGATCGGTGCGAGCGGGGCGTTATCGCCGCCGAATGCGTCAACAATGATTTTCATGTTCATTCTTCCTTTATGTATAGTTGGTATTTATCGGTCAGCGATCACAGTCGATCGGAATCAATAAACACAGTCAGGTCGTTCAGCGCTCGGTCGGCATACGCCTGTCCGCGCTCCGCTTTGTCGCGGGGACGGTTCTCAAGCGCCGGAAGGACGCCGAAATTCGCGCCCATCGGCTGGAAATCCGTCACCGTCGGATCGCTGATATAGCGGGACAGCGCGCCGATCATGGTGGTAGCGGGCAGGGTGACCGTCGGCAGTCCCTGCACGAGCCGCGCGGCGTTGATACCGCACATCAGTCCGGAGGACGCGCTCTCCATATAACCCTCCACGCCGGTCAGCTGTCCGGCGAAAAAGAGATTTTTATTTTCTTTTACAGAATAATCCGAGTTGAGGATCTGCGGAGAATTGATGAAGGTGTTGCGGTGCATGACGCCGTAGCGCAGGAATTCCGCGTGATGCAGGGCGGGTATCATGGAGAACACCCGCTTCTGCTCGCCGAACTTGAGGTTCGTCTGGAAGCCGACGAGGTTGTACATCGTGGCGGCGGCGTTTTCCTTGCGCAGCTGCAGCACCGCCCACGGACGGTGTCCGGTGCGCGGATCGCGCAGTCCGACGGGCTTCATGGGACCGAAGCGGATCGTATCCTCGCCGCGCTGAGCCATGACCTCGATCGGCATACAGCCCTCGTAGACCTTGGGATTCATCACGTCGAATTCATGGACAGGGGCGCGCTCGGCGGTGACGAGCGCCTGATAGAACGCCTCGTACTCCGCCTTGTTCATCGGGCAGTTGAGGTAATCCTCTCCCCCGCCCTTTCCGTAGCGCGACTCAAAAAACGCGTATTCCATATCGACGCTCTCCGCGGCGACGATCGGCGCGGCGGCGTCGAAAAACCGCAGGCTTTCACCAAATCGTGCGGCGATCGCCGATGACAGCGCGTCGTGGGTCAGCGGTCCTGTTGCGATCACGGTGACCGCGTCGTCGGGGATCTCCGTCACTTCCTCGCTGATGATCTCGATATTGGGGTCGGAGGTGATCGCGTCGGTCACCATCGCCGAAAACCGCTCACGGTCAACGGCGAGCGCTCCGCCGGCAGGCACGGCGCATCGGTCGGCGCATTTCAGCAGGAGCGAATCGAGCCGGCGCATTTCCTCCTTCAGCAATCCCGCGGCGGAATTGACGCGGTTCGCCTTGAAGGAATTGGAGCAGACAAGCTCGCATAAGGTATCGGTATGATGGGCGGGGCTTTTCTTCAGCGGCTTGCTCTCATACAAACGCACACGGATGCCGCGCTTTGAGAGCTGGTAAGCCGCCTCACAGCCGGCAAGTCCCGCGCCGATTACATTGACATAGTTCATAGAATAGTTCCGTTGTCGGGACGTCACGAAGACGTCTCTGCTCTTCGATAAAATTACTTTTTATAGCCGCAGCCCTCGTGCTGGCAGAATACGCCGCCCTTTTTGCCCTTGCGCTTGAAGAGGATGTCGCCGCAGTTGGGGCAGCGCTCATCGACCGGCTCATACCATGAGACGAAGTCGCAGGTCGGGTAATTGGAACAGCCGTAGAACGCCTTGCCTTTCTTGGTGCGCTTGACGATGACGTCGCCGCCGCACTTGGGGCATTTGACGCCGACCTCTTCGACATATTTCTTGATGTTCTTGCACTCGGGATAGCCGGGGCAGGCGATGAATTTGCCGTAACGGCCGACCTTGACGACCATCTTTCTGCCGCATTTTTCGCAGATGATGTCGGTTTCGTCTTCCTTGAGCTGGATCTTGACGCCCTGCATTTCCGCCTTTGCCTTCTTGAGGGTCTTGTCAAACTCCGTGTAGAATTCGGTGAGCAGCTCGACCCACTCTGTCTTTCCGCTTTCGACGGTGTCAAGATCCTGCTCCATCTGAGCGGTGAACTTGACGTTGACGATCTTGGGGAAGCGCTCCTTCATCAGACCGGCAAGCGCCTCGCCCAGCTCGGTGGGAAAAAGTGTCTTGCCTTCGCGCTTGACGTACTCGCGGGAGGTGATCGTGGAAATGGTGGCGGCATAGGTAGACGGTCTGCCGATGCCGTATTCTTCCAGCGCTTTGATCAGCGACGCCTCGGTATAGCGTGCCGGAGGCTGGGTGAAATGCTGGTTGGGAGTCAGCTCCTTGAGCTTGCAGGGAGTGTCCTTTTCAAGAGACAGGATCTGGTTGTCCTTTGTCTGGGCGTCGTCGTTGCCCTCGACATAAAGGCGGGTGAAGCCGTCGAATTCGACCTTGTAGCCTGCCGCCTTGAAGATATAACCGTTGCCCTCGATATCTGCCTGGGTCGTCTTCTGGATGCAGTCCGCCATCTGGGAAGCGGTAAAGCGCTCCCAGATCAGCTTGTAGAGCTTGTACTGATCGGTCGTCAGGCTGGACTTGACCTGAGCGGGCGTGATCGACGGCGTGGAAGGACGGATCGCTTCGTGACCGTCCTGAGCGCCCGCGCGGGATTTGAAGAAGCGGGGCTTGGGCGGAAGATAATTATCGCCGTACTCAGCGCGGATATACGCCTGCGCGTCGGCAACAGCGTCGTTGGAAATACGCAGGGAGTCGGTACGCATATAGGTGATCAGACCGATCGCGCCGATGCCCTCGACCTCGACGCCTTCGTACAGTTCCTGCGCGACCTTCATGGTGCGGCGGGACTGGAAATTGAGCTTGCGGGACGCCTCCTGCTGTAAGGTGGAGGTGATGAAGGGCGGCGCGGGGGATTTTTTTCGGGTGCCGTTCTTAACCTTGGTGATCATATACTCGGCGCCGTCCAGATCGGCAAGGATCTTGTCCGCCTGCTCCTTGGTCGTGATCTTCAGCTTGCCTTCCTTGGTACCGTAAAGCGACGCGTTGAACGCCTTGCGGGAGCCCTTCGGTATGAACTTGGCATCGAGCGTCCAGTATTCCTCCGGCTTGAAGGCGCGGATCTCCTGCTCACGGTCGACAATGATGCGGACAGCGACCGACTGGACGCGTCCGGCGGACAGACCGCGGTGGATCTTCTGCGACACAAAGGGGCTGAGCTTGTAGCCTACAAGGCGGTCGAGGATACGGCGCGCCTGCTGGGCGTTGACCAGATCGATATTGATCGCGCGGGGAGACGCCATGCCGTTTTTGATACCGGTTTTGGTGATCTCGTTGAACTCCACGCGGTCGATCTCATCCAGTCCCAGTCCGAGCAGATACGCAAGATGCCACGAGATCGCCTCTCCCTCTCTATCAGGGTCCGTCGCAAGATAGACGCGCTCGGATCTGCCGGCTTTTGCGATCAGCTCGTCGACGAGCTTCTCCTTTCCCTTGATGATCTCGTATTTGGGTTCAAAATTATTGTTGACGTCGACGCTCAGGCGTGCCGAGGGAAGATCGCGGACGTGACCCATCGAGGCGACGACGTCGTAATCCTCTCCCAGATATTTTTTGATGGTTTTCGCCTTGGCAGGCGACTCAACGATAACCAGATTAGACATTGATTTTGTCCTCCAATAAATCTATATAAAGTGAATTGAAAACGATCTTACAGCAAGCGGTACATCCTGCCCTTTTCCGACGCGATCAGCCCCTCCAGCTCCAGCTCGGTGATCGCCTGCAGCACGCGGCTGACCGGCAGACCC
>ONAS01000007.1 GCA_900315815.1 uncultured Eubacteriales bacterium | reverse complement strand
GAAGGACGCCGCTAGGCTGGCGCCTAGTAAGGACGACAACAAAGTATTGCGGAAATCAGACCAATAAGAAAGTCGAGTTTCTATTGAAAAATAGTATTACTCATCTTCTGTATTCTTGCTGCTCTTCATCATTTCCTTGAGGGTACCCTTGGTCATATTGGTCCACGTATCGGCTTCCTTGTCCGTCGTCAGGGCGGATTTCAACTGCCGCGCGGCGCCGATCAGCCCGACAGGCATCTGCGCCAGCTTCCCTGCCTTCTTCGAGGTGTCCGAAATGAACTGCAGCAGCTTGAGCGCTCCCAATGCCAGCATCGCCGTTAAGGCGGCGATACGGAACACGACCCGGACCAGCAGGATGATGAACTTTACGATAAACCGCAGTACCGGAAAACTTTTCGCTTTTTTCTCATTCATTCTCATCACCGAGCTCACACGACCTGGAAAATATAGAACTTCAGGTAATCTGTTTCCTCCACGCCCCACAGGATCGGGTGATCGGCGCTTTGCTGACGGCACTCGATCTGCCTGAGGCTGACGTTCGCGTCCGCCGCCGCGGAAGCCAGCATTTTGCGGAACAGCGCGTCCGGCATAAAGTGCGAGCAGCTGCACGTCGCGAGGTATCCGCCCCGCGGAAGCAGTCTCATCGCCTTGAGGTTGATCTCCTTATACCCGCGCTCTGCGGCTTTTGTGGCGGAGCGCGACTTAGTGAACGCAGGCGGATCCAGGATGATCATATCATAATCATGACGCTTCTGTTCCGCCGCCTCCGTCAGCAGATCAAAGACGTCCGCCTTGATAAAGTCGATGTTCTCAAAGCCGTTCAGCGCGGCGTTGCGCTTTGCCATATCGATCGCCGTCTGCGAGATATCCACCGCGGTGACATGCGCGGCGGTCGTCGCGGCATTCAGCGCGAACGCCCCGGTATGGGTAAAGCAATCCAGCACACGCTTGCCCTTCGCGATCTTCGCGACCGCTCTGCGGTTGTATTTCTGGTCGAGGAAGAAACCGGTCTTCTGTCCGTTGACATAGTCGACGATGTATCTGATCCCGTTTTCGGTGATCTCCACCTCGCCGCTGAGATCGTCCCTCAGCCCATCCATATGATAAAACCCGGTATATTCCTCCAGCCCCTCCAGCGCGCGCACCTTGACGTCATTGCGCTCATAGATCGCGTCGATCCGATAGCCGCGCTGCGTCAGAGAGTCCGCCAGATTGCGGAACAGCATGTCCTTGATGCGGTCGACGCCCAGCGACAGCACCTGCGCCGCCAGCACGTTCTCAAACTTATCGACCGTCAGCCCGGGAAAGCTGTCCGCCTCGCCGAAAATCAGCCGGCAGGATGAAAAATCCTCTCCCATGACCGTCTCGCGGTAATCCAGTGCGTAATCGATGCGGCGGCGATAAAATGCCTCGTCGAACCGATCGTTGGGGTTTTTGGAAATGATCCTCACCCGAATCTTGCTGTTGTCATTGATGTATCCCGAGCCGAGGTATCTCCCGCGCTCGGTCAGAACGTCGACGATATCGCCGTTCTGATAACTGCCGTCGATGCTCACGATCTCATCATAGTAGACCCAGATATGGCCGCCCTTGATGAATTTCTCGCATTTTTTACTGACTGTGATTTTGGGGTATCCTCTGTCCATACGCAACCTCGCTCATAGATTGCCATCATTATACCCCGATTTTACCGCAGAATCAACCACTAATTTCCCTGACTGCCGATCACTTCTCCTTCGGCTTCGACAGCAGTCCCGCCGCCAGTGAAAACACGATCGCCGCGCCGATGCCCGCGGCGGCGGCGGTCAGCGCCCCGGTGAGGATCCCCATCGCGCCGTCGGTATCCACCGCGTCGCGGACGCCCTGCGCCATCAGATGCCCGAAGCCCGACAGCGGCACGCTCGCGCCCGCGCCGCCGATATCCGCGATCATCCCGTAAACGCCGATCGCCGACAGCACGACGCCCGCGACCACATAGCCGGTCAGGATGCGCGCCGGCGTCAGCGAGGTTTTATCGATCAGGATCTGCCCGATCAGGCACAGCGTCCCTCCGATCAGAAACGCTCCGACATACTGCATATTTCTGCTCCTTTCCAAATTGACTGAAAAAAACGGCTTTAACGGTATTATTTTCTCGCTGTTGCCGTCAATTATACATTGAAAAATCGCATTATTAATGTTATTATATAAGGTGGTTATTTATGATTATCACAAGCAAGGGGGAATTTTTATGCCGGAACTCAGCTTTCCCAAGCGGCCCTATCCCACAAAGGGAGGGGTCCACGCTCCGCATAACAAGAACACCGCACACAAGCCGAGCCTTGAAATGCCCGTGCCGAAGATGGTCGCCCTGCCCATGAACCAGCACATCGGCGCGCCGTGCGTGCCGCTGGTCAAGGTCGGCGATACCGTCGACGTCGGACAGTGCATCGCGAAAAGCGACGCCTTTGTCAGCGCGCCCATCCACGCGAGCGTTTCGGGCACCGTCAAAAAGATCGACAAGATCACTATGCCGGACGGCTCCCGTCTCGACGCGATCTTCATCGAGAGCGACGGCGAACAGCGAATCTCGCCCGACGTCAAGCCTCCCGAGGTCAACAGCCTTTCCGACCTGATCACCGCCGTGCGCGATTCCGGACTGGTCGGTCTGGGCGGCGCGGGCTTTCCGACCGCCGTCAAGCTGAACATCCCGTCCGACAAGCATGTCGACACCATGATCATCAACGTCGCCGAGTGCGAGCCGTACATCACCTCCGACCACCGCGAGGCGCTGGAAAACAGCTGGGACATCATTTCGGGCATCATGACGGTCAAGGAATTCCTTGATATCCACCGCGTGATCATCGGCATCGAGAACAACAAGCCCGACGCCATCGAAGCGCTGCGCAAGATCGCCGACAGCTCGATCGACGTCGGCGACGAGATCCGCGTACTGCCGCTCAAGGCGACTTATCCGCAGGGCGCGGAAAAGATCCTGATCAAGGCGTGCACCGGGCGCGAGGTCCCGATGGGCGGTCTGCCCTCCGACGCGGGCTGTCTGGTCATGAACGTCGGCTCGATCGCCTTCATCTCCCGTTATCTCAAGACGGGCATGCCGCTGGTATCCCGCCGGCTGACGGTCGACGGCTCCGCCATCAAGAACCCGTCCAATGTCATCGTGCCGATCGGCACCCCGATCAAGGACGTGATCGACTTTGTCGGCGGCTATAAGGAAGAACCCCGCAAGCTCCTCATGGGCGGACCTATGATGGGTATCTCCCTGCCGACCGACGAGCTGTATATCTTAAAGCAAAACAACGCCATCCTCGCCTTTGCGGAAAAGGAGGCGCGTCTCTCTGAGCCGTCCGCCTGCATCCGCTGCGGCAAGTGCGTTTCCGCGTGTCCGATGCGCCTGCTCCCGCTGGAGCTGTGCAACGCCTCAAAGCGCAAAGACGATGAAGCCCTCAGGCGCTATAACGCCATGAACTGCATGGAGTGCGGCTGCTGTTCCTTCACCTGTCCGGCAAAGCGCCATCTGGTACAGACCATCCGCATGGGCAAGGCGTATCTCAATCAGAAGAAGCGCGAGGAGATCGCGCAGAGCAAGGGAGGAAAGAAATAATGGACAATAAGCTGTACGTATCCTCCTCCCCGCATATCCGTTCAAACAACTCCACCCGCCGCATCATGCTGGACGTGATCATCGCCCTGCTGCCGACCTCTGTCGCCGCGTGCGTGATCTTCGGCTTCCGCAGTGCGGTGCTGATCGCTGTTTGCGTCGCGACCTGCGTCCTGCTCGAATATATCTCCCGCAAGGTGATGAAGCGCGATACCACCGTCGGCGATCTGTCCGCCGTGGTCACGGGCCTTCTGCTCGCGCTGAACCTGCCCGTTGATATCAACCCGCTGATCGCCATGTTCGGCTGTCTTGTCGCGATCGTCGTGGTCAAGCAGATGTTCGGCGGCATCGGCATGAACTTTGTCAATCCCGCGCTTGCGGCGCGCATCGTGCTTCTGGTATCCTTCCCGAGCGCGATGATGCACTGGGTCACCGCCGCCGGCGCTCCCGAGGCCGCCCGGATCGACGCCACGACCTCCGCGACGCCTCTCGCCGCAGAAGCGGGCGCCTACTCCTACATCGATCTGCTGATCGGCCGCTGCGGCGGCTCCATCGGCGAGGTCTGTGCCGCCGCGCTGATCCTCGGCGGCATCTATCTGGTCATCCGCCGCGTCATCAGCCCGATCATCCCCTGCGTCTATCTCGCGACGGCGGCGCTGATGTCCCTCGTGTTCGGACTTGACCCGCTGTATCAGCTCCTGTCCGGCGGTCTGCTGCTCGGCGCGATCTTCATGGCGACCGACTACACCACCTCTCCCGTCACCGCTTGGGGCAAGGTCATCTACGCTGTCGGCTGCGGTCTGCTGACCATGCTGCTGCGTACCTATTCCAACATGCCGGAGGGCGTGTCCTTCTCCATCCTGCTGATGAATATCCTTGTACCCCACATCGAGCATCTTACCGCTCCCAGGACGCTGGGGTTTGTCAAAAAAGCAAAGGGGGAGAAAAAATGAGAAACAAACTCAGCGCGAAAGCGATCCTAATCCCCACGATCTCCCTCTTTTTGATCTGCCTTGTCGTCACGGCGCTGCTGGCGCTGACCAACAACGTCACCGCCGACAAGATCGCCGAGAACGAGGCGCAGAGCAAAGAGAATTCCATGTTCGCCGTCCTGCCCGACGCCGCCGGCTTTGACGAGCTTGAGGCCGACGTGATGTACCAAGGCAAGGATAAGGACGGCAACATCGTCGGGTACGCGATCTCGACCTCGACCCAGGGCTACGGCGGTCAGGTCAAGGTCATGACCGGCATCGACACCGACGGCAACATCGTCGGCGTGGACGTCTTCTACAACGACGACGAGACCCCGGGCCTCGGCAAAAACACCTCCAACGATGATTTCCGCAGCCAGTTCAAAGGGCTGTCCGCGAAGGAGGACATCGTCGTCAGCAAGGACAGCACCGGCGGCGGCGCCCAGACGATCGACGCGGTGACGTCCGCGACCATCTCATCCCGCGCGGTGACCAAAGCGGTCAACGAAGCGTGTGATAAATTCACCGAATACACGGCAAAGGAGGCGAAGTAATGGCTAAGCACGGTTATCTCAAGGAATTCACCAAGGGCATCGTCAAGGAGAACCCTGTTCTCTGTCTTGTCCTGGGTACCTGCCCGACCCTTGCGGTCACTACCTCGGCGTCCAACGCTATCGGCATGGGCGTCGCGGCGACAGCGGTACTGATCTGCTCCAACGCCGTTATCTCCGCTCTGCGCAAGGTCATTCCCGATAAGGTCCGCATCCCCGCCTACATCACGATCATCGCGGGCTTTGTCACGATCGTCCAGATGCTGGTCAAGGCGTTCGCGCCCGCCATCAACGACAGCCTCGGCATTTTCCTGCCGCTGATCGTCGTCAACTGCATCATCCTCGGCAGAGCCGAGATGTTCGCCGGCAAAAATCCCGTCCTCCCCTCGATCCTCGACGGACTCGGCATGGGCGTGGGCTTTACGGCGGCGCTGCTGTGCATGGGCATCATCCGCGAGCTCCTCGGCTCGGGCTCTGTATTCGGCGTCCAGCTCCTGCCGTTCAAGATCCTGATATTCATCCTGCCTCCCGGCGGCTTCTTCGTGTTCGGCATGCTGATCATGCTGGCAAACAAGCTGAATACCCGCGCCGGCAGAGAGGTCAAGACAACACCCTGCGACGGCTGTCCGATGGCGGCGAATTGCTCGCAGAAGGCAGAAAAATGCGGTGAAAAGGAGGCGGCAGAGCATGTTGATTAAGTCCCTCGTCGCCGTATTCCTCGCGGCGATCCTCACCGAAAACTACGTCCTGTGCAAATTCCTGGGCATCTGCCCGTTCCTCGGCGTTTCCAAAAAGCTCAACACCGCCTTCGGCATGAGCGTGGCGGTCACCTTTGTCATGGTGCTTGCCACAGCGGTCACCTTCCCGATCTACACCTATGTTCTCGTCCCCGCGGGGATCGAGTATCTCCAGACGGTGCTGTTCATCCTGATCATCGCGGGACTGGTACAGCTTGTTGAGATCATCCTCAAAAAGTACATCCCCTCTTTATACAAATCACTGGGCATCTATCTGCCGCTGATCACCACCAACTGCGCCGTGCTCGGCGTTACGATGCTGGTGCTCCAGAAGGTCGATTCCACCACCCTTTATGACTACACCTACCTGCACGCGCTGATCAACGCGTTCGGCGCGGGCATCGGCTTCATGGTCGCGATGGTCATGTTCGCAGGCGTCCGCGGACGTCTGGAAAGCGCCGATATCCCCAAGTCGCTCAAGGGACTGCCCATCACACTGGTTTCAGCCGCCCTCACCGCGCTGTCGTTCCTCGGCTTCGCGGGCGTGGTCGATAAGCTGATCCCGCTTTCGTAAGGAGGTCCGGCATGAATACGATTCTGTTAGCTGTCGGTCTGGTTGCCGGCATCGGACTCCTGATCGGCCTGATCCTTTCGATCGCCTCGATCATCATGGCGGTCCCCAAGGATGAAAAGGCGGAAAAGATACTCGAAGCCCTCCCCGGCGCGAACTGCGGCGCCTGCGGATATTCGGGCTGCTCCGGCTATGCCGAGGCGCTCGCCAAGGGCAAGGCGGAGGTTGGACTCTGCGCCCCCGGCGGCATCAAATGCGCCAAGGAGATCTCAGAGATCCTCGGCGTTTCCCCCGCAAGCATGGAAAAGAAGGCAGCCGTCGTCCGCTGTATGGGCTCGCTGGACAATACCTCCTACAAAGCGGAGTACAACGGCGTCAAAAGCTGTGCCGCCGCGATGAAGATCGGCGGCGGACTCACCGCCTGCTCCTTCGGCTGTATGGGTCTGGGCGACTGTGAAGCCGCCTGCCCCTACGACGCGATCCACGTCTGCAACGGCGTTGCCGTCGTCGACGAGAGCAAGTGCAAGGCATGCGCGATGTGCGTGAAGGCCTGCCCGCGCAAGATCATCACCATCGTCCCGCTGAAAAATTCGGCGGTGATGCGCTGCTCCAACAAGGACAAGGGCGCGCTGACCCGCAAGCTCTGCACCGCGGGCTGTATCGGCTGCAAAAAGTGCGAGAAGAACTGCCCGACCGGCGCGGTCACCGTCAAGGATTTCTGCGCGACGGTGGATCCCGCGCTGTGCACCGGCTGCGGCGCCTGCGTCGACAACTGTCCCCAGCACTGCATCACCTATATCAGCCCCTACTGATGCAGCTGCGGCACGGCGACCGGTCCGCCGTCGGGAGCATCCTTTCGGAAAGCTTCCGAAATATCTGATCCCTGACTCCTCATTCCCATTAAAAGGAGAACTTCAATGGTTGAAATCAAAAACCTTACCAAACGCTACGGCAATATCCTTGCCGTCAACGATATCAGCTTCACCGCGAATCCGGGCGAGATCCTCGGCCTGCTCGGACCGAACGGAGCGGGAAAGTCCACCACCCTCAACATCATCACCGGCTATCTTTCCTCCACCTCCGGGTCCGTGACGGTCGAAGGCTTTGACATCCTCTCCGACCCGAAGCGCGCGAAAGCAAAGATCGGCTATCTGCCGGAGCAGCCTCCGCTGTACCCGGAGATGACCGTCCGCAAATATCTTGAATTCGTATTCGACCTCAAAAAGGTGCGCCTGCCCAAGCGCGAGCACATCGAAGAGGTCATGACCATCGTCATGCTGTCGGACGTTGCCGACCGCGTCATCCGCAATCTCTCCAAGGGCTACCGCCAGCGTGTGGGGCTGGCGGGCGCGCTGATCGGCAATCCGCCGGTCCTGATCCTTGACGAGCCCACCGTCGGTCTCGATCCCAAGCAGATCATCGAGACCCGCAGGCTGATCAAGACCCTCGGCAAAAAGCACACCGTCATCTTCTCATCCCATGTGCTGTCCGAGGTCTCCGCCATCTGCGACCGCGTCGTGATGATCAACAAGGGAACGATCGTCGCCGATTCCCCGATCGACAAGCTCAGCGAGGTCATCAGCGGCACGGGATTGCTGACCCTCGAGGTCGAGGGCAGCCCCAGCGCGGTCCGCGCGGCGATCGGCGCCGTCGACGGCGTACGCCGCGTCACGCATACGTCCGGCGTCAGCTACACCGTCAGCTACAACAGCGATATCGACGTGCGCCGCGGTATTTTCAAGGCGCTGGCAAAAGCCGACTGTCCGATCCTCATGATGACGGCGGGCGGTCTGACGCTCGAGGAGAGCTTCCTCAAACTGACCCAGGGAGGTGACGACTGATGTCTGCGATATTCCGCCGTGAGCTCGGCTCCTATTTCAACACCGCGGTTGGCTATGTGGTGCTGACGGTATTCTGGTTTTTCTCCGGACTGTCGTTCTACACCTACTGTCTTCTGTACAACACCTCGTCGCTTTCGATGTTTTTCGCGTCGATGTTCCTGATGATCCTGCTGGTCATCCCGCTGATCACCATGCGCTCCTTCGCGGAGGAACGCCGCCGCAAGACCGATCAGGCGCTCCTGACCGCGCCGGTCAGTCTTTTTGAGATCGTATTCGGCAAATTCCTCGCGGCGTTCGTCATGTTCCTGCTCAGCTGCAGCATATTCATTCTGTACGCGATCATCATCGCGACCTTCACCGCTCCCGACTGGGCAGTCTTCTTCACCACCTTCCTCGGCGTACTGCTGCTCGGCGCCGCGGTGATCGCCATCGACATGTTCGTTTCCGCCCTGACCGAAAGTCAGATCATCGCCGCGGCGGTTTCCATCGGCATCGCCGTGCTGATCAACCGCATGGGTGATATCGCCCAGTTCATCAACACCGAGTGGGTCACCAACGTGATCAACAAGATCTCGTTCGACAAGCATTTCTCCAACTTCTTCACCGGGATCATCAGCCTGCCGAGCATCGTCTTTTATCTCTCTGTCGCCGCGGTATTCCTGTTTCTGACCGCGCGTGTCTTTGAGAAACGCCGTTGGAGCTGAGGAGGTGCGTCATGAATAAAAACATTTCCGGAAAGACCTCAAAGAACAGCGGCGTCAAAGGCTTCCTCCGCGCGCGCAACACCCGGCGCGGCGCCGCGTCGATCGGCGTGACGGTGCTGGTGATCGCCGCCGTGATCCTCGTCAACGTGATCCTGGCGGTCCTGTCCTCCCGCAGCGCGATGTATGTCGACGTCACCGCGGGACGCAGCTATAAGCTCCAGAGCGTCACCCTCGACTATCTGAGCAAGCTGGATCAGGACGTCGATATCTACGTCCTCGTGAATGAGGAGGACCTCTTAACGGCGAATTCCTCCAACTATCCGTATTATGTGCAGGCGAACCGTCTGCTGCATGAATTCGAATACAACTCCGACCATATCAGTCTGCACTATGTGGATCTGGTCAAAAATCCGACCTTCCTTAACCAATATCCGAACGTCAACCGCACCGTGACCCAGATGATGCTGATCGTCAGCGGTGAGAATTACCTTGCGCTGGCGCCTACCGACGTATTCAGCTACGATACCAAAACCTATCAGGAGGAGGGCAGCATGGCCGTCACCTCCCAGCACGTCGAGCAGTCGGTCGCCACCGCCATTCTCCGCGTCACCGACAGCGAGCATGTCGCCGTCAGCATTCTGTCCGGTCAGGACGAGGAGGACTGCTCCGCGTTCGCGGCGCGGCTCTCCATGAACGCCTACGATGTGGAGACCGTCAACCTGTACACGGACAAGATCTCCGAAAAAAGCGAATTCCTGATCATCTTCAAGCCCATGTCGGACATCGATGAGGATCTGTACAAAACCATCACCGCTTGGCTTGACAACGACGGCAAATACGGTCATAACGTGCTTTATTTCCCGAACGACGATATCGACGCCGCTCTGTTCCCGAACCTGAACGCCCTGATGGCGGACTACGGCATGGCGGTCGATTACGCCTATATCTTCGAAAAGGATACCGATCACCTGATCCCCGGCAATAATCTGAACAATTCACTGTTCGACTACGCCGATACCGCCTTCACCGACGACCTGACCAACAAGAGCAAAAAGGTCATCATGGGCGGCGCGCGCGGCACCATGCCGATCCGGATCCTCGATCCCTCCGTCGCGTCCCAGATGCTCGTCTCCTCCGAGAACGTCGAGCGCTTCGATATCAAGACGCAGGAGCTTGGATCTGTCGACGGAAACCTGTGCGGCGCGGCGATCGGCAGAAAGGGCGGCTCCGCCGCTACCGGCGCGAATTCCGCCGTCGTCGCGGTCGGCTCCTACTATGCCGTGAGCAATCTCTACCTCACCGCCGACACCTATAACAACGCCGCATATTTCATCAACATGGTCAACGTCCTCTCCCATAAGAACGACGTCAGCGTACTGATAGAGGGCAAGGATCCCAAATCCACCGAGCTGGGCGTCAGCTCTCAGAACGATCTGTCCTTCCTCAGCGTGTTCGTCCGGTTCATCATTCCCGGACTGGTGCTGATCGCAGGTCTGATCGTCTGGATCAAAAGGAGGCACAAATAATGGCAAAAGCCCCCAAAAAGAAACCCGCTGTGAAGCCGGTCCCCGAAAAGCCGTCAGCCGATGCGCCGAAAACCACCGACGAAGCGCTCGAGAGCTTTCTGAACCGCTCACAGGAGCCTGAAAAAGAAACTCCACCCCCCAAGAAGCGCAGGCTCAGCCGCGGCGCGATCGCCCTGATCGCGGCGATCGCGGCGGTAGCCATCCTGATCTGTGTGATCGTGGTCATCGTCAATCAGCCCATCACGCCCGGCGCCGATGAGATCCTCCCCGACAAGCCCGCAGAGCTTGCGACCACCGTCGATGAAAAGGGCGAGCATCATATCGAGGTCGGCACCGACAGCGAGGGCGAGATCAGGCAGAACGGCTACGGCGAGCTGGTGTCCTACACCCCCGCCCAGATCGTGAAGATCGAGGTGGAAAACACCGCCGGCTCCTTTGTCGTCAACGCCGAGACCCCCGAGGGAGAAGCGACCGTCTACACCGTCACCGGCTTTGAGGGCTATGACCTTCAGCCCGGCATGGCGGACGCCGTTGCCAACGACGCCGCGTCCGTCACCTTTTCCTCTGTCGCCGCGGTAGACGGCAATCTCGCCGACTTCGGACTGGAAAAGCCCCGCGCCACGGTCAGGGTCAGCTATACCGATAACACCACCGCGACCATCCTCGTCGGCAGCGACGCCGACGGCGGCGCAGGCACCTACGCGACCCTCGGCGGCTCTAAGGATGTATTCCTCGTCAGCAGCGACTCGGTCGACGCCTTCCTTTACAGCGTGCTCGATCTGATCAGCGCCGAGATCACCCCCTCGGCGACTTCCGTGGATGACAATGTCTTTTCCGTGATCGAGCTGAGCGGTACGCATTATCCCGACCCGATCACCATCGTACCGAACGACGACGAAGCGATCAAGTCGAGCTACCGACTGACATCGCCCTATGAGATGTTCGCCGATAACTATGAGGGCAACGATGTCTCCGGCTCGATCCGCGGCCTCTACGCCGAAAGCGTCGTCAGCGTCAACCCGAGCGGCAGTCAGCTGAGCTCCTACGGTCTCAGCGATCCGTACGCGCAGGTCCGCGCGGTCTATCCCGATACACAGATCAATCTTGCCTGCTCGTCACCTACCGAAAACGGTCTGGTCAATCTGTACAACCCCGATAATGGCATCGTCTACACCATCCGTCTGGACGCGCTCGGCTGGGCGAACACCGACCTCGATCTGCTTCTGCCGAAGACCGTGATCGAGCTGAACCTCGCCTGTGTGAACGCCATCGACGTCACCTCCGATTCCAAGGACTACGCCCTGACCGTCGATTACAACACCAAATCGACCACCAATGAGCAGGGTGATACCGAACAATCCGTTGAGATCAAGGCGTCGCTCGACGGCAAGCGCATCCCGACCGACAGCTTCCGGATCTTCTTCCAGAACTTCAACGCCATGACCAACCTCGGCAACGTGTCCGAATCCGGCACGAACATCGTCTATCAGTGGCATGTCAGCTACAGCTCCGGACGCGCCGACGATACCATCGCGATCTATGACACCGGCGACAAAGCCTGTCCCGTCGCGCTCAACGGCATCCTGATCGGCTCCGTTTCCAAGTCGCATGTCAGCTCGCTGCAGCAGGACATCCTCGATCTGAAAAACAATAAGATCCCCAACAGCCTGTAAGCTTTCGGGGATCTCCATACAAACCTATTGAATAAGGGAGGGCAGAACGCCCTCCCTTTTGTGCTCCGTTTCCGGATCCTCATTTTTTCGCCGTTTTCCTTTCCTTGCTGTCCTTGTCCTTCTTCTTGAAGATGATCAGCTTCGAGAACACATAATTGAGGATGATCACGATCACGCTGACGATGATCTTTGCGATGAAGCCTTCGATCTCCTTGCCGAAGATCACGATCGTCTGATCCAGACCCAGCGCCGCAAGCAGCGGTACGCCGACCCATTCCAGCACGCCGGTGATCAGTCTTGCGGCGACAAAGAGCCATAACTCCTTGAGCGCGACGGAGGGCTTCCACGATTTCGACTCAAAGACCCAGATCTTGTTGGTGACAAAGGCGAACGCCACGCCCGCGACCCACGCGATGAAGTTCGCGATGAAGATCGCAAAGGTCGTGTAGGTGATCGTCATCCCGAACATCGTGAACATCGTCTCGTCGCCGTGCATCCCCGCCGAGATCAGCGGTTCAACAATGGCGTAGGTGACCCAGTTGACCAGCGTCGTCAGCACGCCGAAGATGATATATAATATGATTTCCTTATATTTGACAAACAGCTGCTTGATTTTTTCCATATTTCAGATTACCCCACTCTGCTCGCCGTCGGGCGGTCGGGACCGCGCCGCGGCGTGATGCTGCTTATTGATCCTTCTTTTCCAGATTCGTTTCGGCGGTGATATAGATCGGTCTGTCCTTCGCCTCGATATAGATCCTGCCGATATACTCGCCGAGCACGCCGACCGACATCTCCACGATACCGCCCATGAACAGCACCGCGCAGAGGGTGGTCACATAGCCGGGGACCATGATGCCGATGATCAGCGTCTGGATCAGCGTGACGATGATCCAGATGAACGCCAGCGCCGAGATAATGAAGCCCAGCACCGCGATGAACCGCAGCGGGGTGACCGAAAAGCTGGTGATGCCGTCGAGGGCATATTTGAACAGCCCCCAGAAGCTCCACTTGGTCGTGCCGACGGTACGCTCCACGTTCTGGTATTCGATCCACTTGGTGCGATAGCCGACCCAGCAGAACAGGCCCTTGGAAAACCGCTGTTTTTCACACAGCTTGACGATAGAGTCGACCATCTGGCGGGACATGATGCGGAAATCCACCGCGCCGTCGGGCATTTTGACGTCGCTGATCTTGTTCTGGAACGAAAAGAACATCTTTGAGATCAGCTGACGGAGCTTGCTCTCACCCTTCTGCTTCGCCCTGTAAAGCGCACAGCAGTCATAGCCCTCCTCGATGCCCTTGATCATCTGCGGGAACATCGCCGGCGGATGCTGAAGATCCGCGTCCATGACGATCACATAATCGCCGGTCGAGTTCTCCAGTCCGGCGTACATCGCGGATTCCTTGCCGAAATTGCGGGAAAAGGAAATGTACTTAGCGT
This sequence comes from uncultured Eubacteriales bacterium, assembly GCA_900315815.1. Lineage (GTDB taxonomy): Bacteria > Bacillota > Clostridia > Oscillospirales > Acutalibacteraceae > Ruminococcoides. The sequence goes on along the minus strand of ONAS01000007.1, from coordinate 23,171 downwards.
TATCGTATTTTGCCGCGATCTCCCGCATCACCTGAAGCGTCCTGTCCTTGGAGCCGTCGTTGACGAAGATATAGCGGAACGCGTATTCCGGGATCGTCGCGATGACCTTGTTGGTCTCCTCGATAAACAGCGGCAGGACCTCTTCCTCGTTGTAGCAGGGAACGATAATATCAATCAGCTTCAATAGCCACACCTCTATCCTGTGCAGGGTACGCAAAAAATACCCCAGATATAGTTATTATAACAAATATGCGGATATAAGTAAATGAATTTGAAAAAATTTTTGTAAATTCCGATTTTTCTGTTTACCTTGACTCACTTTCATGGTATGATTAGCTTGAATATTTATGTGCGGCGGGGCAAATGCCATCCGCTCGCCGATTTTGTTGTTAGGAGAACCCGAATATGTCTTCTGTCACTTCAAACACCGCAAAACAGCCGCTGTTTTCGCAAAAAGTACGTGACTTTTTCAAGGACGCTCTGAAAAAGCCGACCGCCGCGCCGCCGACGCTGCGCAAGCAAACCTTCCTTGAAAAGTACATCCACCTTGTTTACATCCTGCTGGCGTTTTTGATCCCGTTTTTGCTGATGTTCTTCGCCTTCAAGGTGATGGGCGTCTCGCCTTACGGCGATAAGCAGGTGCTGGTCACCGACCTGTGGCACCAGTATTATCCGTTCATGGTGGACTACCATTCCAAGCTCAAGGCGGGCGAATCCCTCCTGTGGTCATGGACGTCCGGCGGCGGCACCAACTATGTCGCCCTGTTCGCCTATTATCTGGCAAGTCCCCTGAACTTCTTCTCCGTACTGGTATCGGGAGAGCATCTGAGAGAATTCTTCTTCATACTGCTCTGCGTCAAGATCGGTCTGGCGGGCATGTTCTATTCCATCTTCCTCCGTCTGACCTTCGGCAGAAAGGACTTCTCGATCACCGCGTTCGGCATCCTGTACGCGCTGTGCGCCTTCATGATGGGCTACTACTGGAACATCATATGGCTGGATTCCGTCGCGCTGCTGCCGCTGGTGATGGCAGGCACCTTTGCCCTGCTCCGTCACGGCAGATTCAAGCTCTACATCATCTCGCTCGCGCTGTCGATTTTGGCGAACTACTACATCGGCCTGTTCATCTGCATCGCGGTCGTTCTGTTCTCCGTGGGCTATACCATCGTTGAGTTCATGGGCTTCAAAAAGCTCATCAAGGACTTCTTCAAGATGCTCGGCTGCTCGATCGTCGCGATCATGATGACCGCCGTGCTGACGCTTCCGGCTTATTTCGCGCTGGGACATGCCTATTCCTCCTCGAATTCCTTCCCTGAAAAATTCGCCGTCAACATCGGCTCCACACCGGATTTTGCGGGCGTACTGGAGGGCATCTGCAAAACGATCTCCAACTCCGTCGCCTTTGTACAGCCGACGACCAAGGAGGGCTTCCCGAACGTCTACACAGGCGTTATCACGATCTTCCTCGCGATCCTGTTCCTGTTCTGTTCCAGGATCAAGCGCCGCGAGCGTTTTGTCTGCGGCTTCTTGCTGCTGTTCTTCCTCGTCAGCTTCGTGATCCGACAGCTCGACTATGTCTGGCACGGCTTCCATTTCCCGAACATGCTCCCCTACCGCTTCTCGTTCCTGTGGTCGTTCGTACTGATCTATATGGCGTTCAGGGTGTTCATGCATATCGACTACCTGAAACCTGCGTCCGTGATCGCCGCGATCTGCGGCTTCCTCGTTTACCTGTACATCGCGGGCATCTATATCAACAACGAAAACATCCACCTGACCTCTCTGTTCAAGCAGGCTGAGGAGGGTGCGCCCGCCAATAATCCCATCCTCCTGTCCGGCTGGATCGGGATGATCCTGGCGGCATGGCTGCTGCTGTACGTCCTGCGCGAGCGTCTGCCGCGGATTGTCACCGCACTCAGCTCTGTCGCGATCGGTATCGCGTCGCTCGTCTTTGTCCTGAACCTTTACGATAAGCTGGACACAAAGCTGCTCCGCGCGGTCAATCCCGCGGCGGCCGACGGTACAGCGCCGGCGCCTGCCGAAACCGCCGACACCCTGTCCACGGTCATCGCGATCATCTTTGTGCTGGTGATCGTGATCGTCGCGATACTGCTGATCTCACGGCTGAACGAGCACAACACGGTCCTCAAGACCGTCGTGACCGTCGTGCTGGTGCTGATGGCGCTTTTCGAGGGCATTTTCTCCGCGACGACCGGCGTACGCACCGTATCCGTCACCGACGCGACCTCCTATCCCTTAGGCACGACCAGTACCGCCGAATGCGCGGAGTATGTCCGCGAGCTGGAAAAGGACAACGTCGATCTTGCGCGTACCGAGTTCACCCGCTACCATACGCTCAATGATGACGCGCTCAACTATGTACCCGGCATCTCGATGTTCAACTCGATGGTCAATATGCCGATCACCAATTACATGGAACGCTTCGGCATCTGCGGATGGATCGCCTCCAACCGCTACACCTATATGCAAAGCTCGCCGTTCACCGACCTGATGCTGAACATCAAGTACCTGATCGATCCGTACTACGGCAGCTATATCGATACCAAGCACTACGAAAAGATCTATACCGCAAAGGCGGCAAAGGGCTCGTCCACACCCGCGTTCGTGATGCAGAACCGCTATTATCTGCCGATGGGCTTCATGGTCAATGAGGACCTGCTGAAATACAGCGCGAGCGATCCCGTAGGCTTCATCAACAAGGTCGCCCAAACCAAATTCACGACGGACTATATCCCCGTTTCAGACAATCCGATCGAAAACCAGAACAACTTCTTCCGTCTGGCGACCGGCTTCTCTCAGGATCTTTATCAGCCGCTGAAAATCGATTCCTGCACCTCCGACAACGGCGATATCTCCGTGACAACGGACAATAAATACACCTTCAGCGGCAATTCCGCCAACTCCAACTACAAGCTGACCGCGACCGCTCCCCGCGACGGCACGGCGCTGGCGTATGTTGAGAGCTACGGCGTCGAAGACGTCAACCTTTATGTCAACGACACCTACCTCGGTCACTACGGCACCAAGCGTCCGCTGATCATGACGTTCGGCGACGTGAAGAAGGGCGACAAGATCACCGCCGAGCCGAAGGTCACCAACAGCTCCTCCGGCACGATCACCTGCAACATCGTCATGCTGGACGAAAACTTGTTCCAGGCGGCGTACCAGCAGTTCTCCCGCTCCACCCTCGACGCGGAGCTGGTTTCCGGCACACGGCTGTGCGGCACCATCGACGTCAAGGAGGACGGCCTGTTCTACACCTCGATCCCTTACGTGACCGGCTGGCGCGCCTATGTTGACGGCGAAGAGGTCGAGATCACTCCCATCGGTGACGCGATGCTGGCGTTCAAGCTCTCAGCGGGCACCCACACCGTCGATCTGAAATACTCGCCCGAGGGCTTCAAGATGGGCGTGATTGTCACCGTCCTCGGTCTGCTGATCTTCATTCTGATGATCGTCGCGGTCTGGCAGAAGAAGCGTCTCCTGCCGGTCTGGAACAAGGTCACCGCGAAAGCAAAGGGACTTCTCCCCGCGCCGAAGAAGGCACCCGCATCCGCCGTTCCCGACGCGACCGCCGTCGCCGAACAGGATGACGCGCCTGACGAACCGGACGAGGATACCGCGCCGACCGATACGGACGACGCGGAAAGCGCAGACGAGACGACCGATCCCGATGATTCTCCGGACGCCGATTCCGTCACCTGAGCGAAAAACACTTATTCATGAACCGCTGACAGAGAAAGCTGTCAGCAAAGCGAAGCGTGATACACCCGTTCACCGCTCCGCGACCGGATCACCATCATACAAAAAGCCGTAACGAAGTCAAACCTCGTTACGGCTTTATGATTTCCTTTTTAAGCTGAACAAGGGCATCATCCCCGTTCGCTCATCTACGGACTGCCTTGATCCCTATGCCAGGATTTCCCTGATCCTCTCGATGTCCCTGCCGACCTGCGCGGTCAGCTGTGCGGTCGATATGAACCTCCGCTCCTCTCTGATAAACCGCACGAGCGTACACACGGCGTCCTCGCCGTAGATATCGCCGCCGTCATAGTCGAGCAAAAACGTCTCACACACCGGCGCGTCGTTCTCACCGACGGTCGGGTGCACACCGATGTTGGTCGCGCCGCGAAAGGTTTTCCCTCCGACGGTCACCCGCGACGCGTACACGCCGTATTTCGGAACGACCTTTCCCTGACCGAACGGCAGATTGACGGTCGGAAAGCCCATCCCCGAGCCGAGGTGGTTCCCTGCGCCGATTTTGCCGCTCACGGCATACGCCCTGCCCAGCATCCGGCTCGCTCCCTCGATATCGCCGCCTTGCAGCAGCTCCCTGACAGCGGTGGACGATACCGCCCTGCCGTCGATATCGACGGGCTCCGCCACCGAGACAGCGATCCCGAGCGCGGCGCATTTTTCCTGCAGCAGCGCCGTATCTCCCGCCCCGTTTTTTCCGAAGCGGTAGTTATAGCCGCAGCTGACCTTTTTTGCTCTCAGCTTCTGATGCAGCACGCGTTCGATGAACGCCTCCGCGTCCATGTCCCTGATGCTCATAAAGTCGGTGAAAATCACCGCGTCAATACCCGACGCCTCCATCAGCCGCGCCTTCTCGTCGTTATCGGTGATCAGCCCGACGTCCGTTTTCCCCAGCAGCCTCGCCGGACTTTCACCGAACGTCAGCGCGACCGCCTGACATCCGCCCTTGTCGGCGGCGCAGTCATTCAGCACCGCTTGATGTCCGAGATGCACGCCGTCAAAAAAGCCGAGCGCGACATGGCTCTCACGTCCTGTTTTTTCAAAATCCCCGATACGGTCGTATATTTTCATCATCATCACGATTCTTTCGTCAATTCAAGGGGTCAACGTGCCCTTCCCGAAAAGTATAGTACAAACCGCGGCGTTTTGCAACCGTTTCCCTATTTTATCCAACTTCCTTTTTCTTGCCTTTCAAAAAGGGGAAAACCGGCATTACTTCTGAAAAAACCATTTCTTTTTTGTTGATTTAAATAATAGCAATCCGGTGGGTTTTGTTATACAATAATTTTGTATAAGCCCAAAATGATTATCAAAAAGGAGAATGTTTATGAAAAAGCTGCTGTCCCTTACCCTGGCACTGCTGCTCATTCTGTCTGCTGCAACGGTCTTTTCACTCAGCACCGCCGCCGCAGACGGCTTCAAAGAGGGCGACGTCTTGTATTTCAAGGTCGAGAATCCCTCCGAATGGGCAGAAGGCGCGACCCTCTACGCGAATTTTACTGCTTATTCCCGCGAGGATAACGGCGGTCAGTCCGTCATTATCGCCTCCGCCGACAAAGCAAAGTACGATCCCGTACAGGGCGTGACCTACAACAGCGACCTCGGCCTCTATCAGTACACCGTCACCGCGGCAGACGCCGGCGCGACAGCGATGCGCTTCTGGCGCGGCAACGCCGAAATGCTCTGGAACTGCACCGAAGCGATCACCGCGGAAGACTACGCAAAGGGTGTGAACACCGCCGTCGTCACCGACTGGAACACCGGTTATCTCACCTCGACCTACGCTGTCGATCTGAAAGCGAAGCTCAGCCTCTCCGCGGCAAAGGGCGAGGTCGGCGACTGCTTTGACATCAGCGTCGTTTACACCGCGCCTGCGACCGCAAATGTAGCCTGCGAGCTGATGATCGATGACAAGCTCGTCAGCAATCAGCCGACCTTCAAATTCACCCCTGCCGAAAACGGCGTCTACAAAGTGACCGCCGATCTGACTGCTTCCGATAAAGAGTCCGGCGCCCTTCTCAGCAAGGCGTCTGTCAGCGGCACGATCACCGTCGGCACCTCCGCTGTCACCGCAGAGGTACCCTCCTGCCTCTTTGCCCATGCCGAAAACGGCTCCAAGGACACCGAAGCATGGGTCAGATGGTACGGCATCGACGGCACCTACTGGTTCTTCCTTCCCTCCTCCGTCAAGCAGGGCGATGCGGTAGAGCTTTACAGCTCATACGCAGAAGATACGACGCTCGGCTCGCTGGAGATCCCCGCAAAATCCAAAGTAGAATTCACCCCGACCGCGAACACGGACTATACTTTCCGTCATAAGAGAACCACTCGATCCGTCAAATTCATGTTCTCCTCCGCCGAATCCGCTCTCTTTGTCAACAACACCGACGATTTCGACGGCAAGGACTTCTTCACCTATCTGCAGGACAACAAGAGCAATTCCGTCGCCGCGACCGCCGCTCTCACCTCTCCCGACGGCTCCGTGATATCCGCTGACGTCAAAAAGATGAAGGGCCGCGGCAACACCTCGTGGAACGCCGATAAAAAGGGCTTCAACGTGACCTTTAAGGACGCTGTCCAGCTCGCCGGCATGGAAAAGTGCAAAAAATTCTCTCTGGTTTCCAACTTCCAGGACGCCGCGATGGCGCGCAACCGCATCCTCTTCGATATGGCTGACGAAGTGGGCGTACCCTACGCCTCCGACAGCCGCATGATCGATCTGTACACCAACGGCAAATATCAGGGAACCTACCAGATGTGCCAGAAGGTCGACGTCGGCAAAAACACCCTCATGCCCGATATCAATGCCGAGGACTACCTCGATACCGAGACCGGCGGCGTGAAGCCCGACTTCTCTTTCGTCGCCGAGATCGACGCCTCTCCCGCCGATGATGATTTCCACTTCACCGTCCAGAACGGCTCCAACCTCACTATGAAGGCCCCGGAGCTGGAGGCAGGCGATCCCAACATCGCTGCAGTCCGCGGCTACATCAAGGGCAAATTCAATACCATGTTCAACAAGATCAGCACGAACGCCGCCGATCTTAACGATTACATCGATCTCGATTCCCTTGCCAAGGTCTACCTGATCAACGAGCTGGGCAAAAACTGGGACAGCGCGGTCTCCTCATTCTTCCTGACCTACAAGCCCGACGCGGACGGCAAGTACAAATTCTTCGCTTCTCCCGTATGGGATTACGATAACTCGCTGGGCAACGCGAACGGCGTTTCCGGCGATCTCAGCCGCATGGGCGTCACCGACTACACCCTGCCCTCCGGCTGGTTCTCCACCATCAAGGGCGGCGTGGGCAAAAACTTCCTCGCCACCTCCGCGCGCAGCTCCGTCGTCATGGCGAAGGTCTACACCGTATGGTTCGAGGACTTCCTCCCCGCCATCGATACCCTGACCTCCACCGGCGTCGATTCCGGCGAGCTGTATTCCGGCGACGTTTACTGCGGTATCATCAAGGGCTCCGCCGAGATGAACTACACGATCTGGCCGCTTCTGACCAACACAAGCTGGGTCGCCGATCACGGCTCCCTGCGCAAGCTCAATGCGGTATACACCAAGAATCAGTACGGTCAGGTCACTGCCGTGGATTACTCCCAGGACAGCCGCACCACCTCCTATGACCAGTACACCTATACCGGTCAGTTCGATTATATGATGGACTGGATGACCTCCCGCGCCGCGTGGATCAGCTCCCAGTACATCGCGAACTATAAGCCCGAGACCCCTGTCGTACCTCCGACAGAGCCTCCCACAGAGCCTCCGACCCAAGCGCCCACCGAAGCGCCTCCCGCGATCACTCCCTACCCCGCTCCCTCGCTGGATCTCCAAAACGCGCTTGCCGCGTGGGTCTTCGACGACAAGGACAAGACCGAGGGTGAAAAGCTCTCCGAGTACGGCTCCTCCGACGGCTATGCCGCCACCAAGGGCAGCGGCACGCTTTCCATGAGCGTCGACGGTGAAAACCTCCGCGCTCTCGAGTGGAGCGCCGCCGAGTACGGCCCGAACGGCAACTCGATGACCCCGATCATGGCGGCAGGCAAAAACAACCTCTGGGGCACCCCCTATATCCAATTTGCCGTTCCGGCAAAGGGCTATCAGGATCTCAAGCTCACCGTGCATGTCGCCGGCTCCAACAAAGCCCCCGCTTCATGGAAGCTCCAGTACAGCACCGACGGCTCGACATTCACCGATACCGGCGATACGCTGACGATCACCGCCGCGGACCGCAAGCTGCTGACCGCGTATTTTGACAAGCTCGCTCTCCCCGCAGCTGCTGCCGACTGTGAAGGCCTGATCCTCCGTCTGGTACCCGTCTCCATGACCACCGTCAGCGGAGGCAATACGGCTGACAAGCCCTCCGGCGGCGAGATCGCGCTCAACTACATCGTGGTCGAAGGAACCCGCATCGCCTCCGGCGAACGCCTGCTCGGCGACGCGGACAAGGACGGCTCCGTCTCCATTCTCGACGCGACCTGCATCCAGCGGTATCTGGCGAGCCTCGTGAAAGACGATCAGATCGACAAAGAGGCGGCGGACATCACCGGCGACGGCATCGACATCCTCGACGCGACTATGATCCAGCGGTATCTTGCCAACTTCGACGTGGAGTATCCGATCGATCAGCCCCTCGCATAACAACTATTTCAGAAAAAGCCTTTCCGAAGGCTTTTTCTATATGTTCATAAAAACTTTACTTGCATTCTAATCTGTTATCATGTATAATGAACTAAATACGGAAGTATTATTCCAGACAACGGAGGTAGTTCAATTATGAAAAAGCTCCTGTGCGCTGCGCTCACATTGATGATGATCGTCATGATGGCGGCGATATCCGTTCCCGCGGCTCAGGCTGCGGCAGATAACGGCGTGCTGACCGTCACTGTCAATGGAGAAAATCCCGTAAAGATCGACGTCGGCAAGGAATTCATCGTCCGTGTCGGACTGAATGCAGGCAGTAAGAGGATCCTCAACGGTCAGGTACATATGGAGTATGATCCCGGCTATTTGTCCTTTATCCCTAAAACCGCATATGTTGCTGCATGGGAATCTGAGGCTGTCGAGGGTTATTCCTTCCCTCCTGCCATCGTGAACTCCAGCATCGTCATGAACTACGGAACCGAAGGCATCGTCAACTACAACTTCACCAAGCCGAACGGCATCACCGCTTTCAATGATACCTCCAAGCTCTTTGCCCGCTTCCGCTTCAAGGCGACCGCCGCGGGTACCACCGATATTACTCATCTTATCCAGTACATGGTCAATGTCGATGAAGAGCGTATCTATTACGCGGGCAAGCCCAACACCGCCATCAACCCCTATATGGTCTTCACGATCCAGCCCGCCACTATCTGTGTCGGCGACGCGAACAACGATAACGGCATCTCCGTTCTCGATGCGATCTATATGCAGCGTATCGCCGCGGGTGCAGATCTCAGCTATGATATCACCAAAGCCGACGTCACCGAAGACGGCGTCGTCAGCCTGAAGGACGCGATCATCGTCCGCAGATATCTTGCCGGCAAGACTGTCCAGTCCGATATCGGCAAATGGCTGTTCCCCGACGATCAATAATCGCATTTGATGATCTAAACAAAAACCCCGAACCGTGATGTTCGGGGTTTTATAATCAACGCTAACAGATAACATGAAACGATCACTTACCGCCGTCCTGATCGCGGTATGCCTCCTGCTCAGCGCTTGCTCGGCAGCGGCTCCCGCCAAAGAGGACGCAACCGCTCCAACCGAATACACCGTTCTGTACCCGACCGTCAGCGAGATCGACCATTGTGTCCTTGAGCCGGACGACCGCGCACGGATGACCGAAAAGGATATGATCGCCTACCGCGCGCTGATGGGCGCGATGCTCGACCGCGATGACAGCGTGACGCTCCGCCCGGATACCGCAGATGTCGATTTTCTGCTGGATCTGCTGCGGGAAAGCCCGTATTACTACTTCCTCAGCGACGCGTCGGTCAGCGGCGATACCGTTCATTTTGCCTACGCGTATCCCGCCTCCGAGCAAAACGAGATGCTCTCCTTCATCGATGAGCAAATGTTGCGGATCTCCAACAATCTTGCCTCTCCCGGCGACAACACGCTGGACGTCATCCTCAAGATATACCTTGCCGTCACGCACGAAATGACCTATGACAAGGAGCGCACCGACAACAAGCTGCTCGGCTCTCCGCTGTTCATCTATCCCGCCGACGAGATCTACAAGGCGCTGCGCGATAAAAAGAGCCTGTGCTACGGCTTTGCCTATGTCATGCGCTTTGCCCTGCTGCAGCGCGGCATCGACTGCTTCTGCGTCTACGGACTCTGCACTGCGCACGGCGACGGTCACGAGTGGATCGTCTTCCGCTACGACGGCGAATGGTTCAACTGCGACCCCGCGTGGGACAGAGCGAACGCCTATCTCTCAAAGCTGATCCATTTCGGCAAGACCGACCGCGAGCGCGAGGTCGATACCCTTGTCCCGGAGGATTTTTCCTCCTATCACGACGCCTCCTTCGGTCCCGTCACCTGTACCGATACACGTTTCCAGCTGATCCGCGGGATCAACAAGTATTCCTATATCAGCGGACACCGCTACAGCGTCACCGATATCCACAACCGGCAGTATATCTTCGATTCCGAGAGCTTTTCGATTATCGACCAATGATCGGATACAGCAAAGCCCGCTTCCGTTTGAAGCGGGCTTTTCGTTTCTGCAATTTTATATTCTGATGTCTGATCAGACCAGCACATACTCCTTGATTTTCCGGACGTCGCCGTCCATGATCTTCCATTTTGCGCAGATCTCGCTTTCATCCTCCACGGGCGGAGAGATCTCCTGATGGATATACAGTCCGTCGATGCACGCGCCCTTTGCGCCCAGCATATCGGAGGTCTTATCGTTGCCGATCATCAGGCATTCGCTTCTGTTGAGGTGATATCTGTCGATCAGCCTGTCAAAGAACGCTCTCTGCGGCTTGCAGACTCTTTCCTCAGAGCTGATCAGGATACCGTCAAAGTACTTGTAGATACCCAGCTCCTCCAGCTCGGGAACGGTAAAGCTCTCCTGCGCGTTCGACAGCAAAAAGATGCGCTTGTTCGCCTTTTTCAGCGATTCCAGCAGATCGATCACGCCGTCATACAGACAAAGGCGTTCGGTCGATGACTTGCGGAACCGTTTTGCGGTTTCCCTGAGCAGGGTGACGTCCGCCTTGACGCCCTTATCGCTGTACAGCCGCTTGAACACCTCAAGCAGGTCGATATCGATATGCCGCCACATCGGATGTCTGAGTCTTTCTCTGCGGCGGGCGATCCGGACGTACTTGTGATAACGGTTCATCAGCTCAGAGGGGCTGTAAGAGGCCTTCCCCATCGCAAAGACGGATACAGCCTTACGCCAGAAATTCAGCGAATACTCGTCCGTGCGGATATCCACCAGCGTTCCGTATAGATCAAAGATATAGTTACGATACATACGTATCCTCCTGTCAGAAAAAGCGCTGTTTTCGGCTTGTCTCTCGGTTTGTTAATATTTTACCACAAATAACGGGAAAGTCTATATGGCATGATAAAAAAATGTCAATCTGCGATCCGCGAATATTTTGGGAAATAGCGATAAAATTTTTATATTTCCCATATTTGCTGTCACCCGCCTTTGCTTCACGCAAAAAGGAAGCCGCCCGAAAGCGGCTCCCTGCGACCGGGATCATGCCGGTGGTCACTGTGTTTGAGAGAATTCAGCGAAATACGCGTCCGCGTCATCCTTGAGCGCTCCCTCGGGGATGCGTTCCTTGAGGTCGTACTTTCCCATCTCCTCCTGATACTTCTCCTCGCTGACCGGATTGCCGTCGAGGTAGTACTCGGTGCCCGTATCCGTATTGGCGGCGCCGCAGCTGATCAGCTGTTTGCACTCGCTGCCATTGAATTCGTAGAAAGTCACGCCCGACGCTCTGCCGGAGTAGCCCGCAAGGTTAAAGATACCGCCGCGCTCGTTGTAATACATCTCGCCGTGCATCGTGGAGATCTCCTGCTGCGTTTCTTTGACCTCTCCGTTTTCGATCCAGCACAGCTTGACCATATGGATATCGCCCGTCCCCCGGAACCGGCCTCCCTCGACAAGCACCAGCTCCGGGATATCGTCGTCATTCAGATACAGCAGACATAAGCCCGTGTATTTGAAGTCCGTACGGTTCATGAACTCCTTGTACAGCACGGTGTAGTCGGGTGTTTCAGCCGGCGCCTGTGTCGGCTCTTCGGTGGGTTTTTCCGTCAAAGCCTGCGTCGGCGCGTCGGTTTTTTCTTCAGAGGGAGCGTCGGTCTGCTTTGAGCTGCCGGTTCGGATGCTTTCATTATCCAGCCGGACGAAATATCCGTCAATCGGCTCAATGATACCCGTCCGCTTGACCTCGCTGTAACCGATCACCTTTGTCTCGATCGGATGCTTTTTGTATTCGGTCGTGATCTCCAGCTTTTGGGCGTCATCGTCATAATCATACGCCTGGAAATACTCTGTCTTGTCGATCGAATAGGTACAGGATGCGATCCTCCTGCGGCTATCGAACTCGAATTTGATATTCTCATTTGAGGGATCGTCACGTGTCAGATCGACCGACACGGCGTTCGCGGGCGGTGTGAAGCGCTCCTTTGCCTCTCTCAGCTCCGCCTCGCTGATGCTGTCGCGGTTGACGATCAGCACAACCCCGACGGCGATCGCCGCCGCTAAGACCAGCGCGATGATCGTGATCCACAAAGCCTTGCGGCTTTTTTTCGGCGGGGTCTGCTGCGGGGGCATCCCGGACGGCGCCTGCTGCGGATACTGCGGCTGTACGGACGGCTGAACCGGATACTCTCGCGGATACGTCGGCTGTGTATTGACGGGCGTCCCGCATACGCCGCAGAACCTTGCGTCCTGCGACAGCTCTGTTTGACAGTTCGGACATTTCATTTTTTGCCTCTTTTCTGCCGGCTTCCGGCATCGACTGTTTGTCACTGCTGACCGCTATCATTGTAGCATATGCGGCGCCTAAAATCCACCCCGTTTCGAACCGCTTCTGACCCGATTTCAGACAAAATCCGCGGCGCGGAGATCTTTGTAATATTTTTGTCATTTTTTGCATGATTCCCACCATTTATCCCTTTACACAGAGCGCAAAAAGATCTTTGTAATATTTTTGTCATTTTTTGCATGATTCCCACCATTTATCCCTTTACACAGAGCGCAAAAAGTGGTAGAATAACAGTGTGTAAAATCTGTGCGGCCAGTCATTCCGCGCAGTGCACAAATTCCGGACCGGTGTAAGACCGAGCTCATCTTACAGCGGTTGAATATAGGAGGAAAATATGGCTAGAAAAATGAAAACCATGGACGGCAACAACGCCGCGGCTTATGTGTCCTACGCATTTACCGAGGTAGCGGGCATTTACCCGATCACTCCGTCCAGCCCGATGGCCGACTACGTTGACCAGTGGTCCGCTCAGGGCCAGAAGAACATCTTCGGAACTACCGTCAAGGTAGAAGAGATGCAGTCCGAAGCAGGTGCGGCAGGTACCGTACACGGCTCTCTGAATGCCGGTGCGCTGACCACCACCTACACCGCTTCCCAGGGTCTGCTCCTCATGATCCCGAACATGTACAAGATCGCGGGCGAATTACTCCCGTCCGTATTCCACGTTTCCGCCCGCTGCGTAGCGTCCCACGCGCTGAACATTTTCGGCGATCATTCCGACGTTTACGCCTGCCGTCAGACCGGCTTTGCGATGCTGGCTGAAACCAACCCCCAGGAAGTCATGGATCTGGGCGCTGTCGCTCACCTCGCTTCCATCAAGGGACGCGTTCCCTTCATCAACTTCTTTGACGGCTTCCGCACCTCCCACGAGATCCAGAAGATCGAGATCTGGGACTATGAAGACCTCAAGGAAATGACCGACATGGACGCGGTCGCAGCATTCCGCAAGCGCGCTCTGAACCCCGAGCATCCCACCATGCGCGGTTCTCACGAGAACGGTGATATCTTCTTCCAGCACCGTGAGGCCTGCAACAAATACTACAACGCCCTGCCCGCTATCGTAGAAGAGTACATGGACAAGGTCAATGCAAAGCTCGGCACTGACTACAAGCTGTTCAACTACTACGGCGCACCCGACGCTGAGCGCGTGATCGTAGCGATGGGCTCCATCTGCGACGTTGCAGAGGAAGTCATCGACTACATGAACGCGGCAGGCGAAAAGGTCGGTCTGGTCAAGGTCAGACTCTATCGTCCGTTCAGCGCAGAGAAACTCGTAGAAGCTATCCCCGCTACCGCGAAGAAGATCGCGGTCCTCGACCGTACTAAGGAACCGGGCGCTCTGGGCGAGCCGCTCTACCTCGACGTCGTTGCTGCTCTCGCCGCTGCCGGCAAGCAGATCAAGGTCGTCGGCGGCCGTTACGGTCTGGGCTCCAAGGATACTCCTCCCTCCAGCGTATTCGCGGTTTACAAGGAACTCGCGAAGGACGAGCCCAAGCACAACTTCACCCTCGGTATCGTCGATGACGTCACCGATCTCTCCCTGCCCGAGGAGCCGGCGCCCAACACTGCGGCGGAAGGCACCATCGAGTGCAAGTTCTGGGGTCTCGGCGGCGACGGAACCGTCGGTGCGAACAAAGACTCCATCAAGATCATCGGCGACCACACCGATAAGTACGTACAGGCATACTTCCAGTATGACTCCAAGAAGACCGGCGGTATCACCATCAGCCATCTGCGCTTCGGTGACAAGCCCATCAAGTCCCCGTACTACATCAACAAGGCTGACTTCGTTGCCTGCCACAATCCGTCCTATATCCTCAAGGGCTACAAGATGGTCCAGGATGTCAAGCCCGGCGGCGTATTCCTGATCAACTGCCAGTGGACTCCCGAGGAGCTGGATACCCACCTCAACGCTGAGACCAAGCGCTTCATCGCGAAGAACGACATCCAGCTGTACACCGTCAACGCGATAGACATCGCTGCAGAGATCGGTCTGGGCAAGCGTACCAACACCGTTCTGCAGAGTGCGTTCTTCTCTCTCTCCAAGGTCCTTCCTGAGGAAGAGGCGATCGGCTACATGAAGGAAAAGGCCCAGAAGTTCATGAAGAAGGGCAAAGAGATCGTTGAGATGAACGAGAAGGCGATCGACGCCGGCGCTACCGCATACGTCAAGATCGACGTACCCGCTGCGTGGGCCGACGCTGCCGACGACGCTGCCGCAGAAGCCTCCAAGGGCCGCGAGAAGCTCGTCAAGCAGGTCGACAACATCATGTTCCCCGTTGGCAAGATGGACGGCGACAGCCTGCCCGTTTCCGCCTTCGTTGACCATGCCGACGGTACCTTCGAGCAGGGCGCATCCGCATTCGAGAAGCGCGGCGTAGCCGTTATGGTTCCCGAGTGGAACGCCGAGACCTGCGCTAAGTGTAACCGCTGCGCATTCGTCTGCCCGCACGCTACCATCCGTCCTTACGCGCTGAGCGACGAGGAAGCGGCTTCTGCTCCTGAGCAGACCAAGATCGCTCCCAAGCCCGTCGTTAAGACCAACTATAAATACACCCTCGCCGTATCTCCCTTCGACTGCATGGGCTGCGGCGTATGTATCGGCGTATGTCCGACCAACTCCCTGAAGATGGTTCCGCGCGAATCTCAGGATGCACAGCAGGCAGTATTCGATTACTGTGTTGCGAACGTCACCGAGAAGCCCGAGACCACCGCTACCATGAACCTTGTCGCTTCCCAGTACAAGCAGCCGCTGCTTGAATTCTCCGGCTCCTGCGCAGGTTGTGCCGAGACCTCCTATGCACGTCTGGTCACCCAGCTGTTCGGCGACAGAATGTACATCTCCAATGCGACCGGTTGTTCCTCCATCTGGGGCGGCCCCGCTGCTACCTCTCCCTACACCGTCAACAAGAAGGGCCACGGCCCCGCTTGGGCAAACTCCCTGTTTGAGGACAACGCCGAGCACGGTCTGGGCATGTATCTCGGTCAGCGCGCGATCCGCGACAGACTGATCGCAGAGGTCAAGGAAGTTGCCGCCGACGAGCGCGCTTCCGCTGAGCTCAAGGCTGCTGCCGATGAGTATCTCGCCACCCTGAACGACGGTGAGAAGAACGGCGCCGCTACCGAGGCTCTCGTTGCCGAGATCGAGAAGATCGCCGACAAGTGCCCCGTTTCCAAGGACATCATCGACAACAAGGAATTCCTCTCCAAGAAGTCCGTATGGATCTTCGGCGGCGACGGCTGGGCATATGATATCGGCTTCGGCGGCGTAGACCATGTTCTTGCTACCGGCGAAGACGTCAACATCATGGTATTCGATACTGAGGTTTACTCCAACACCGGCGGTCAGGCTTCCAAGGCTTCCAACATCGGTCAGGTAGCGCAGTTCGCTGCTTCCGGTAAGTCCATCCAGAAGAAGTCCCTCGCCGACATCGCTATCTCCTACGGCTACATCTATGTTGCTCAGATCGCGATGGGCGCTGACATGAACCAGACCCTCAAGGCGATCCGCGAGGCCGAGGCTTATCCGGGTCCGTCCCTGATCATCGGCTATGCTCCCTGCGAGATGCACTCCATCAAGGGCGGCATGCAGAACTGCCAGAAGGAAATGGCTCGTGCCGTAGCCTGCGGTTACTGGAACAACTTCCGTTATGATCCCAGACTCAAGGCACAGGGCAAGAACCCGTTCATCCTCGATTCCAAGGCTCCGTCCGAGTCCTATCGTGACTTCATCATGAACGAGGCTCGTTACAGCGGTCTGACCCGTACCTTCCCGGAGAGAGCGGAAGAGCTCTTCAAGAAGGCTGAGGATACCGCGGCTGCCCGCTACGAGACCCTCACCGAGCGCGCGAAATAAGCGATCCCGGATCGTTGATTTCCGTTTGCTGAACAAACCGATCTGCCGTAAGGCATGACGATACCCCCGAGGCTTTCTCGGGGGTATTATTTTGCTCTTCACCGCCTTTTTTGTTGACGCGCTCTGCGTCAAAGCTTATAATGAAAGCACAGGGAAAACCATCTGATAAAGGAGTAATAAAGATGAAACGCACCATATCCATCCTGTTGATCGCCGTCATGCTGATCGGTCTTCTGTCCGTCGCGTCTGCCGGAGCGTCCGCTTCCGCCTACGTCACGACAGCCAGACAGAAAACCTATTATTTCGAGGGCAAGGGCTTCACCTACCGCATCCCGAAAATCAACCTTTCCGGCAGCGACGCCGCTGACGTGAACGCGAAGATCTACAAAGACTACAACGATTGCTTTACCAAAAATCCTCTCGAGGCGTATCCCGGCAACAACACGGGTCTTGATTACGCCTCCTACCTGAACGGCGACGTTCTCAGCGTCGTCATCACACAGGTCTATCCCTATAATCAATTCATCACCTACGATGTTTATAACTTCAATGTCAAGACCGGCAAGCGCCTGTATAATAAGGATATCCTTGCGCTCAAGGGCATCACCGATACCGCCGCGCGCAAGAACGTCATCGCGCTTCTCCGCAATGAATTCAAATCCGTTCTCAACAACAGCTCCTCCGGAGCCATCGCTCAGAAGGCGCTCGACAGAAGCACATCCGAGAGCAACCTCAACGACAACCTCTATTTCCTCGGCAATAACGGCAAGCTGATGGCAAAATACACGATCTACTGGATCGCGGGTTCCGGACGTTACTACCGCACAAAGGAGCTGAACGCTTATGCCGCGACGCCGTCCGGCGTCAAAGCGCAGAACATCAACGCGGGCATCCATCTGACATGGAGCAAATCCGCAGGCGCGGCAAAATACCGCGTGTTTGCCAAAACCGCTTCCGGATGGAAAAAGGCCGGCGACGTGACCGATCCCGTCTTTACCTATAAAACGACCGCCTCCGGCAAAAAATACACCTTCACCGTGCGTGCGATGGACAAGAACAGCAACTATATCAGCGGCTATCATACGACCGGCTTCACCTATACGTTCCTTGCCGCTCCGGAGATCTCCACGCTGACGAACACCTCCAAGGGCGTCGTCATCCGCTGGAACCCCGTTCCGGGCGCAAAGAATTACCGCCTGTTCATCAAAACCGCGTCCGGCTGGAGGAAGGTCGGCGACACCTCCGGCACACGCTGGACCAACGGCGCCGTGAAGAACGGCGTCCGCTACACCTACACCGTGCGCTGTATCAACGCTGCCGGCACCGCTTATGTCAGCGGCTACAATACGGTCGGCGCTTCCATCGTCTGCAAGAGATAACCGTCAAAGCAGCCTGTCCCCCGGACGTTTCTCCGGGGGATTTTGCGTATCTGTCACGATGTCCGTCCCGCAAAACCGCCTCAAGAGATCGGACGAATAAAGACTTTTCCCGGATAACAGCCAACTCTGCAAAACTTTCTATTGATTTCTTAACCGGTTTATTGTACAATAAGGGGTAGTCTGTAAAATCAAATTCAAGATGATGATCATCAGAACGGAGAATACATATGAAAAAATTGTTAGCTATCCTTATTGCCGCGGCAATGATGTTCGCGCTCACGGGCTGTTTCGGCGGATCCTCCAACGCGATCAAGGACGCGACCTCCGATGAGGAAGCGGAAGCGGTCAAGGCGGCGGATTTTGAGAAGGACTTCGACGGCCTGCAGGATTACCTGCTGACCAAGGGTTACATCTTCAGCCGTGACGGCAACGGCGATTCCCTGACAACCGATATCTACTACGATATCATCGGCGCCGACAACGGCATCCGCTACTATTTCACCGACAAAAAGACCTTTGTCGAGATCTACGATTACAGCACTGCTAAGAACGACACCGCCAAGTCGATCCTTGAGGACATCAAGGAGGACGGCAAGTTCAAGGCGATCAGCGGCGGCGACGAGCTGACCGCGGTCATTTCCAAGAGCGGCAAGTACGTGATCGCGTACAACGCGAACAATAAGTATTCCTACGAAAAGATCACCGACGAGCTGGAAAACTGGTAATCGCCGACGGATCCGATCAAATATTCAAACCAAATTAATTTGGAGGTAAAGACATGAAGACAAAGAATTTGGTTTTGTGCGCGGTATGCGCGGCGATCATCTGTGTACTCGCGCCGATCGCCGTCCCGATCGCGGGCATGGTGCCCATCACTCTCGCGACCTTCGCGATCATGCTGTCCGGCGTTCTGCTGGGCGGTCGTCTCGGCGCTCTGAGCGTTGTGATCTACCTGATCATCGGCGCGGTCGGCGTTCCGGTATGCGCGGGCTATACTCCCGCCCTGCCCCGTCTTCTCGGCCCGACAGGCGGCTATCTGGTCGGCTTCATCCCGCTGGCGTTCCTCTGCGGCGCGATCTACAGCCGCTGGGGTAAGAACAGCCGCGGCGTTAAAAAGTACGCCTTCATGCTGCTCGGCATGATCGTCGGCAACGTCGTGCTGTACGCGTTCGGCACCGCGTGGTTCTGCATCCTGAACAACGTGAGCGTGATCTATGCCCTGACCCTCTGCGTGATCCCTTTCCTGATCGGCGACGCACTGAAGATTGCCGCGGTGATGATCCTCGCGCCCGTCCTCGAAAAGGCGATCGCAAAGATCCCTGCCGGTATCAAAAAGACCGAGACCCAATAACATCAAAAAGGGCTGCCCTCGCAGCCCTTTCCTTTTACGCAAAAACGCTCCCTCAGCAAGGGAGCGTTTTCTATGATGATCGGTTATCAGAAATCAAAAGAGTCGGGTGATTCCTCTGCGGGAGCTTCTTCCTCGGCCTTTTGAGCCTCTGCTTCCGCCTTCTGCATTTTTGCCTGCTCGTCGGCGATCATTTCCTCCAGCTGAGAGGTGAAAGCATCCTCGGCGGGAGCCTCTGTCTCCGCGGCAGCCTCCGCTTCCGCTTTTGCCTGTTCGTCGGCGATGATCTGTTCTACCTCGGCGTCGCCCTCAGCGTCAAAGAATTCCTCCTTAACGTCGTCAACGGTGTCGTTTGCCTTGTTCTTGATGCCGTCGGCGATGCCTTTCGCTTTTTCCACGCCCTTTTCTGCCATATCCTTAGCCTTTTTGCCCAGCTCGGCGCCCTTTTCCTTCGCTGCCTTTGCGGAGGAGGCCGCTTTTTCAGCGACGACCTTCTTGAGCTTTTCGGCGTTCTCGCTGCGAACCTTTGTCTCGTTCTGCAGGTTCAGCAGCTCCATATATTTCATAGAAGCCTTGCTGATACGGTCGGAGGCGGCGTCGATGACGGCACAGATCGCCTCGTTCTCGGGAGAAGCGCCCTCGCGCAGATTCTCGTAGAAGAAGCGTCCCAGCTCGATGTATGCCTGATCTCTGGTAGCGGAATCGGTTTTGATCAGCTTTTTGATGTGGTTGAGCTGACTTCTGATGCGATTCTTTTCGGCGATCACCGAAGCGATCTCAGACACGGTATCGACGGTGAAATTCACGCCGGACATAATGCTTTCCTTGATATCCATAACAGTACCTCCGTAAAATAATATATACTTGATCGTAAATCGGAAGCAATCCCAAAGCATTCCGAATTCCCTACCCTATATTATCGCAGAATTGCGGCGGAAAATCAATAACAATTTGTAAATGCATGATAAATAATTTGCATTTCTGATAAAATGTGGTAATATAGTATTGTCACCACACGGGAGGTATTCCTATGTCAAACGTCATTTCAAAAGAGGTCAGCTGTCCGAGCTGTTCTCATACCGGCTCGGCGCACCTGTATATCAGCATCAACGCGACCAACGATCCCCAGTTCCGCGACGACCTGCTCTCGGGCAAGCTGCTGGATTACACCTGCCCCAACTGCGGATATCACGGCCGTTACACCTATCCGCTCCTGTATAACGACATGAAGCGCCGTTTCATGGTCTATCTGATCCCCGAGATCGACCGCTTCCAGTTGGAGGACAGAGCGCTTGAGGACGACTATCGCAATTTAAAGGGCATCCGCAAGCGAATCACCGCGGATTTCAACGCCCTTAAGGAAAAGATCTTCATTTTCGAGTCTGGCATGGACGACATGGCGGTCGAGCTGACCAAATACGCGATCGCGGCGATGGTCGCGAAAAAGCATAACCTCAGCCGCATCTCCGACGGCTATCTTTCCTTATACAACCGCGAGACCAACACCATCGGCTTCACCTATTTCATCGGCGAAAACAATGAGCCGTTTGTCCAGTCGGCGCGTTTGGAGATCTATCGCAAAAGCATGAAGATCGTCGACGCCATCTGCGCCAACGATAAAAAGCTGTCCGGTTTCATCAAGATCGACCGCGAATGGGCGGAAAACACCCTTTTCCGCTACAAGCGCATCAAAAACAACGGATGATCATTTCCGCGGCAATCACAGCACAAAACCCTTCCGGCGTATAAAACGTCAGAAGGGTTCTTCATTTTCGTGCTTCCTCAATATCGGATGTAAAAACGGCTCCCTCTTCACGAAGGAGCCGTCATTTTGTCCGTCAAATCATCAGATGCAAGCCGCGCCGATGATGCCCGCATCGTTGCCCAGCGTCGCGACACAGACCTTAGTCTGCTTCTCGTTATGCTTGGTAAAGCGGTCACGCTCGATAATGGTGCGCAGCGGTCCCAACAGATTTTCGCCCTGATTGGCGATGCCGCCGCCGATGCACAGGACGTCCGGCTGGAAGATATTGATCACATTGATCAGACCGGTGGCGAGGTACTCGATATACTCCGCGACGACAGCCTTACCGGTGTTGTCGCCGGCGAGCATCGCGTCAAAAGCGGTCTTGCCGTTGACCTGATCGAGGTCGCCGCCTACCGCATTGAGCATATAGGAAAACTCGGGTTTTTCATTTCTGATCGCGGCCTTCGTCATGCGGATCAGCGCGGTAGCGGAAGCATACGCCTCCCAGCAGCCCTTTCTGCCGCAGCCGCATTCGATACCGTCCTTGACGATGACCATATGTCCCAGCTCAGCGCCCGCGTAGTTGGAGCCGGAATAGATCTTGCCGTCGATGATGATACCGCCGCCGACGCCGGTGCCGAGGGTGATCGCGACCGCGTTTTTTGAGCCCTTTGCGGAGCCTGCGAGGAATTCGCCGAGCGCCGCAGCGTTTGCGTCATTCTCAACCTTGGTGTATTTGTTCAGGCGCTCCTCCATCATCCTGGCGACCTCCCAGTTCTGGAAGAACAGATTGGGTGAGGTCTCGATGATCCTTGTTTCGGGATTGACAGCGCCGGGAACGCCGATGCCGATATAGTCGATATCGTCCATCGTCAGCTTTGCCGCGGCGACTGCCTCTTTGACGACCGCCGCCATCGAGTCGCAGATATCCGCCTCGGGACGGGGAACCGCGGTTTTACAGTTCGCCTTCGCGATGATATTATATTCGTCGTCTACAACACCGGCAACAATATTGGTGCCGCCCAAATCGATTCCAACTCTGTACATAACAAACCTCCGAAAAGTCAATATAGTAGCGTCTGGGAAAACCCCATAATCCATCATCAGTATATCACATCAAAAATCAAGAAAAAAGACTTTTTGCCAAAATGAGTGTAGAAAAAAACCGCCTCTCCTTGTGAAAAATAACAAAGAAAGCCGACTGCGAGTACCTTCTGAAAGAAATATATGCGCAGTATCTCAGCGCAGGACGATCCTCGTTCGTTCCAAAAATGATTGCATCATTTCGGGGACCCCTTTTTTATCAAGTCCGGCCCTACAGCACACAAAAAGAGGCACGCAATTGCGTGCCTCTCAGTCTGTAGAAAAAGCCATGTTTCGGCGGAAGTCGGAACATGGCTTTAATAATTGTTTTAAGATTTTTAAAAAATGTAAGGAGTAATTTGAAATAAGAGCAGAAACAATGTCAGGAGAGTGATGCTTTTTGCTCTTTGCTTTCCATAGTGCTAGTTTTTTGAGATTCATGGCAGCAAACTTAAGCCTGACCCAGTTGGTAACTGCGCTCAAGCCTCTGTAGGGAGTGTATCGCATAGCGTGCTTTTCTTTTGCGTCTGCAAACACTCTTTCGATCTTCTCTTTTCTCTCTTTGTAGAGTTTTGCGTATTCAGGTGTTTGACGTATATCCTCACACCGTTCTATGTACTCATGCCAAATGTGCTTAGTTACCGTCTTTACGCAATCCTTTGAAGCGGTACACAGATGTCTGCTCGGACAGTTCCTACATATCTCGGGATTACTTTTGTACTCTCTATAACCGTCTCTGTTGGTGGTACTGTAGTTTAAGATTTTGTATTCCGGGCAGATTATGCAATCATAGTATTCATCATACACATATTCGTAGTACGGATGGTTGCCTTTCTTTGTCTGCGGTCTTTTGTATGCTGTGTTTAATACTCGATCGTCATCAAATACTTTCTTTGCTATGTGCGGAGTTTTGTATGCGCTGTCTGCTGTGATCGTTTTTACTTCGGGATGCTTCTCTACTACTTTGTC
>ONAS01000030.1 GCA_900315815.1 uncultured Eubacteriales bacterium | reverse complement strand
CCGCCGAGTATGATCAGTCTGTCATTTCTGAGGAACCTGCGGACGACCGCCTTCTCACCGACCTTGACGGTCAGCTCTGCAGAATCTCCATGATCGATTTGTCGTAAGATGTTTTCAAAAACCGCAGCCTTCATTTCAGCACCTTCTCACATATTTACTCTATTGTACACCGAAATCCGATAAAAGCAAGTGTTTTATCAAGAAAGCCCCGCAGCCTGTGCCGCGGAGCTTGATTGCTCACTGAAACCGTACCGAGTACTCGGTCACGCCCGTGATGGTCTCACCGTCGATCTGCAAAGCGGTCGGGGAATCGAACCTGACCTTGACATGCTTGCCATTCAGGATCCTGACCATTTCGGTGTGCTGAACATGCTCTCCCTTGAATATGGACGGGAATACGGTGAGCGCTTTGATCTTTCCCGTACCGTAGTAGACCATCGTGGAAACACTGCCCTGTCCCCTCTTCTGATCGGGCGTCGGGAACATTCCGCCGCCGTAACAGGTGCCGTACATCGTCGGAGCAAGCCAGACCTTCTTGAAGCGTTCGGTTTTTCCGTCAACGGTCACGACTGCGTTGACAGGCTTATAATGGAACAGCAGTCCCTTGATGGCGATAGAGGTGTAATTCACGGGCTTGTCGGATTTTTTCTTCAGTTCATCGCCGACCTCACAGCAATAGCCGTCGATCCCGAAGCCTACGCCGTTGATAAACCGATAGTCATTTCCGTTGACGGTGACGATCGGCAGTCCGCGAAGATACTCATTGATCGGGATCAGCTCACCGGCATTTTTGCCGATGCTTTTGACAAAATCGTTGCCGGTTCCGGTCGGATAGAGAAAGATCTCGTTTTTGAGTGCATCGGTATCGACATCGTTGATAAAATGATTCAGCGTTCCGTCGCCGCCGCAGAGGATCACCTTTTCATCCGCGTCCAGCGCATCAAAAAAAGTCTTTCTGTCTGTGATGCTCAACCAGTCAATATACTCATACTCGTTCCCTTTGATGAGCGTTTCAACCGCCTGAGCGCCGGTTTTTCCCTGCTTGTTATTGCTTTTCGGATTATACAATATTTTATAAAGTGCCATTTTCTACATTCCTTCTACAAAAAATCCTATTCTATTTTATCGGAAGTACAGCGCGTTGTCAAGATTCCGGATCGCCGTTATCAATAAAGTTCAGCATGACGATATCAACGAACCGCGGAAAGCCTCCGACAAATTCATCGATCTCAGCAGCGGATAATCGTTTTGTCAAAAGACAGTTTTTCGGTTGTGTAAAAATGCACTTGATTTATAAAATGTTTTGTTGTATAATATCTCATACAGCCGCCGGTGTGTCGGAACTGGCAGACGAGACAGACTCAAAATCTGTTGTCTTCACGGGCGTGTGGGTTCGAGTCCCACCACCGGCACCATAGAAAAAGAGGGTGAATCACACCCTCTTTTTCTTTTATCTATTTTGTGACGGCGGTGGGACTCGAAGGCGAGCGTGCCACTTCCGCAGTTGACGTACCTTGGCTTCGTGAGGCGGTTTTTCCCTTCCCTTTTTTGCCGGTGGATGCGGGAATCTCGATTACTTCACAAAGTAGATTTTTATCCCATTTTTCTCTATTCTATATTATCACATCTGCTCAGTGTGCTATACTGACCGTAAATAGTCATTATTTGTCAAAATCTGTCATGAGGGGTGATTGCGTTGAAAAAAGTACTCAGCGTTTTCATCGCTCTTTTTCTTATATTTTTCGCAGTTATTCCGCTGTTTTCCGCGTCGCGTATATTAACATATCAAATCCCGACAGACAATCTGAAGCTGTACTCCGACAATTT
The DNA here is from genome assembly GCA_900315815.1 of uncultured Eubacteriales bacterium. Lineage (GTDB taxonomy): Bacteria > Bacillota > Clostridia > Oscillospirales > Acutalibacteraceae > Ruminococcoides. The sequence continues at coordinate 20,457 of ONAS01000030.1, read as the reverse complement.
CGGTTCATGGATGATCAGCTTTGTCGGCTCTGAATGCCACATCGAAAAGCTGTGTCCCAACGTCTGCGGTGCGCAGCTGCAGCTGAATCATTCTATCGCGGACGCCGGCGCTTTCAAAGATACTGTCGTCGCTTTATGCAATGATGAAGCGAATTATCAGCTGGAGGTATATACCTATCGCCCCGACACCGATATTCTTGACAGCTTTGCCATTGCTTCGGCTCGTTTGAATCAAGGGAGCGGCTTTTATTACGACGGCGCAAGTGTGTATATCGTTTCCGATAACCGATCTGATATCATCAAACGATACAGTACCTCAGGCACGCTTCTCAACAGTTATTCCTTTGATAACAGTGTTCTCCAAATCGGATCGGACTTTTGCGGCAATATTTTTGCTGTCAGCGCGGATACGCTGTATCGCCTGGACTCAGGCCGTTTCACGGCGGCCGGAGGATGCTCTGTCACCGCTCCGGTTCATTTCTTCTCCGATAACTTGCTTTCGGACGCAGCAGGCAGAATCATATCCGTAAACGGCGGCTCCTGTTCTCTGATATTCAGAGCAGATGCCGACTTTGGCGACCACTGCGCTTGTCTGATCGATGATATCGTGTATTACCCCGACGGCAGCAGAATCTATGGCTACGACCGTTATTCAGGGATAAAGCAATATGTATTTGAAGGCGGTAATCCTTACATCGGACTTTTTTCGTACAATGTTGACGAAGTGTGTGCATTATTTGACAGCGGTTCTCCGAATATCATCAGTATCCCGACATATGAATTTACCTCTCTGAAGCGAAGTGTATCTCCTGCCGATATCGATGACATCGATCCTCCGGATAATGAACACAGTTTTACTCCTTCTTCGGGCAGCGGTACGATTTCCAGTTCGGTTTACCGCATCGATTTTGATACATACTCCATCAACGATATCCCCGAAGGTACAACGCTCGCTCAGCTGAAGCGGAATATCAGTTACGACGGCTTTACCGTTCGGTTTTTCCGTGAAGGAAGCCTCAAAAAGAGCGGCGTCTGCGGTACCGCCATGCTTGCAGTGTTTGACAGTGCCGACGCTCGTTACACGTTTGAGTTATCCGTGCTCGGTGATATCACAGGAGAGGGCAGCGTCAATAAACGCGACCTCAAGATGCTCGCCAGATATCTGCTCGGCAGTGTCGACTTCAACGGCGTGTATTATACCGCCGCGGATATTTCTCACGACGGTATACTGGATGCGCTTGATCTCGCGATGCTCCACAGAATGCTGTAAACCACGAACTCCCTGCCTACTCGGTAGACAGGGAGTTTTCTGATGCTTATTCTTCTGCTTCGTCGGGCGTTGCTTTCTCGCTGTCCGCACGATAATATGCCGCGCCGTCCATATAGAGGACGCCGTCCTTGATCACGTAATCCGAATGATGGACAACGGTTTCTCCCGCTATCCAGGTGATATTCAGCTCATTATCGGAAACGGTGTAGGTGCAGTTGCGGCGGATCTCCGAGAAGTTTCCGTTGGAAAACCGATATGCTTCGGAAAGACTCATGCTTCCGTCATCGTTGAACACGATCGTCTGCTTTGCGTCATCGGTCGAATAGATGTTGATCCACTCGCCGGTCAGCGCTTCATCCTCCTTGAAGTCTTCGGGCAGTTCCAGCTCCTCCCCGCGTTCCTTTGTCTGCGTCAGTACGAATTCCTGACCCTCGGGATCATCGGGATAAGTGATCGTCATTTCCTGACTTCCCGCCAGACGGGAACCGGTGATCTTATAATCGATCTCGTTCCCGAAGAAGATGCATCCCAGACTCTGGGCGTACGGAACGTCGGCGGAGATCGTCAGCTTGCTGACGGCGTCGTCGCTCTTATCCTTGGAATAATTCGCGGTGATCTCAAACGAGCCGACATACGCTTTGAACACGTCGTCCTTCTCGAACTCATAGTACCATTTCACGTTGTCGGTCTCTGATGACCAGACCCATGTCACACCCTCGGGTTCGGCGATCCAAAAGATCTTGTAAGCAAAGAACGCCAGCAGGGAGAGTATTACAAGGCCGAGCGAGATCAGCACAGGCACCTGCAGCAGAGGACGCTTTTTCGGAGCGGTTTCCTCCGCTTTGCTTTCGTCGGCCGCAAGAGATGTTTCCGTCTCCTTTTCCTTGATCGGAAGGGATTCTTCCGCGATCTCCCCGGCTTCGTCAACAGATTCGGTGATCTTTACCTCTGTTTCATCGATTTGATTCATATTTCTTCCTCCGTTTTTCAGACGAATAACTTTATATATGATACTACAACCTGCCGGATAATTCAACTCTTTTTCAAAGGAATTCATAAATTTATCATATTTTCGTAATAAATATCCTGTTGCTATATTGTAATATTCCGGCGGGCATGATATAATTTAATCGGTTATATATACACCGAGTTTTCATTTGGGAGGATGATTGTATGGATTATTTGGCACGCTATAACGAATGGCGCGAAAAGGCTGTTGAGGACGCGAAAATCGCCGAGGAGCTTGTCAGCGTCAAGGATGATAAAGATGCGATTTATGATCGCTTCTATACGACATTGAAATTCGGCACAGCGGGGCTTCGGGGAGTCCTCGGAGCCGGTACCAACCGCATGAACATTTATGTTGTCCGTCAGGCGACACAGGGTCTTGCAAATTATATCAAAAACCATATCGGCACAGGTGCAGTCGCGATCACTCACGACTCTCGCATCAATTCCTCGCTCTTTATGAATGAAGCAGCGCGTGTGCTTGCCGCAAACGGTCTCAAGGTGTACATCACCACCGAGCTGCAGCCCACTCCTGTTCTGAGCTATCTGGTTCGTCATCTCGGCTGTGTTGCCGGTATCATGGTTACCGCAAGCCATAATCCCGCGAAATACAACGGCTATAAGGTCTACGGCAGCGACGGCTGTCAGATGACCGATGTCGCGGCGGGTATCGTATATGATGAGATCCAGAAGCTGGATATGTTTGACGATATCATGCTCTGCGACTTTGATGAAGCGATCAGGAGCGGTTCTATCGAATATGTTGCCGACAGCGTTTATGACAGCTATGTCGCTGAGGTCGAAAAGCGTCAGGTCAATGCAGGCGTCTGCAAGGGCTCTGATCTCAACGTGGTCTATACGCCGCTCAACGGCGCCGGCAATAAGCTCGTCAGACGTGTCCTCGCCGATATCGGCGTTGAAAATCTCCACATCGTCAAGGAGCAGGAAATGCCCGACGGCAATTTCACCACCTGCCCCTTCCCCAACCCCGAACTGAAAGAGGCCTTACAGAAGGGTCTGGAGCTTTGCGGCGAGGTCAAGGCAGACCTGCTTCTCGCGACCGATCCCGACTCCGACCGTGTGAGCATCGCCGTTCGCCGCAAGGACGGTACCTATCGCCTGTATACCGGTAATGAGATCGGCGCGATGCTGACCGAGTATATCCTTTCTTCACGCAAGGCGCTCGGCAATCTGCCCGAAAAGCCCGTCGTCGTCAAGACCATCGTCACCACCAAGATCGTCAAGGCTATCTGTGATAAATACGGCTGTGAGATGCGCGATTGTCTGACCGGTTTCAAGTATATCGGCGAGATCATTCTCGGTCTGGAGAAGAACGGCGAAGAAGATCGCTTTGTCTTCGGCTTTGAGGAAAGCTGCGGTTATCTCTCCGGCTCCTATGTCCGTGATAAGGACGCTGTTGTCGCTTCTCAGCTCATCTGCGAAATGGCCGCTTACTACAAAAAGCAGAATAAATCGCTTGTCGATATCATCGAAGGCCTGTATGAGGAGTACGGCTATTATCTCAACACCACACTGGACTTCTACTTTGACGGAGCTACCGGTATGGAAAAGATGAGCAAGATCATGACCGGCCTCAGAGATCAAGGCCCCGCCGAGATCGCCGGTGAAAAGGTCGTACACGTCGCCGATTATCTCAAGAGCGAATCCACTGATCTGCTGACCGGCGCTGTCGAGCATATCGATCTGCCGAAGTCCAACGTTCTCGCCTACACCACCGAAAGCGGCAACTGTGCGATCGTACGTCCCTCCGGCACCGAGCCGAAGATCAAGATCTACATCACCGCTATCGCCAAGAGCCTTGACGCCGCAGGCGCTCTCACCGAAAAGATCGCCGCTGATATGAAGGGCTATCTGAATTAATTGATTTCATCTGTTCACAAGGGATTTTGTCGTATTCTCGGCAAAATCCCTTTTTTGTTGCCGAAAACTTCCGCTTGACATTTTCGAATATCTGTTCTATAATATTGCTATAGAATATTTGTTCTAAAGCGTGGAGAGAAATATGCGTACCATCTTACACAGCGACTGCAACGGATTTTACGCAAGCGTGGAATGCTTATACAATCCCGATATCCGCGACAAGCCCGTTGCGGTCGGCGGCGACGCGGAAAAGCGTCACGGCATCATCCTTGCAAAGAATGAAATCGCTAAGGCTTATCATATCAAAACAGGTGAGGCGATCTGGCAGGCACGTCAGAAATGCCCCCATCTGGTGGTCGTTCGTCCGCACTTTGAGCGTTATATGCGCTTTTCACGACTTTGTCGGCGTATCTATTCCGATTATACCGACCGTATCGAGAACTTCGGTCTGGATGAGGCGTGGCTGGACGTCAGCGGCAACGACGCGGACGGCGAGTCGATCGCGCAGGAAATCCGTGAAAGAGTCAAGGCGGAGCTCGGCATCACCGTCAGCATCGGCGTCAGCTTCAACAAAATCTTTGCCAAGCTGGGCAGCGACTATAAAAAGCCGGACGCAGTGACCGTTATCTCCAAGGAAAACTACCGCGACATCGTATGGAGCCTTCCGGTGGAGGATCTGCTCTATGTCGGCAGAAGCACCAAGAAAAAGCTGAACCGGCTGGGCGTGAACACCATCGGCGAGTTGGCTGCCTTTCCCCTGCCCGCGCTGAGGAGCAACTTCGGCAAATGGGGCGATATCCTGCACACCTTTTCCAACGGCTATGACGCTTCCCCGGTCATGTACGCTGATGAAAGCTCCGCGATAAAATCCATCGGCAATTCCACCACCGCGATCCGGGATCTGGAAAGCGACGAGGACGTCAAAATGATCTTCATGGTGCTGTGCGATTCGGTGTGCCGCCGTCTGCGCGAGCAAGGCGCCAAAGCGGGTCTGGTAGCGATCTATGTGCGCGACAAGGAGCTATTGAGCTTTACCCGTCAGCACAAGCTGTCCTCTCCCACGGATATCACCGAAGAGATCCTTGACACAGCAATGGAGCTGTTCCGTGCAAACTATGGTTGGGAAAAAGCGATCCGCAGTGTCGGCGTCAGCGTCGGAGAGCTGCTGCCCGCCGGAAGTCCCGTCCAGCTGACCCTTTTGTGCGATGAACACAGGCGTGAAAGGCAGGAGCGCCTTGACCGTTCCCTGGATATGCTGAAGCATCGGTTCGGTTCCTTCTGCGTGCGTCAGGCGACGCTGATGAAGGACCCTGCCCTGTCTGCGTTCAGTCCGAAGGAAGAACATGTCATCCACCCCGTCGGGTATTTTTAATCAGTAAAGGAAGGTAGTTATGAAGCAGTATATTTCGGTAACGGCAACCTTTGACGCGGACGGCAATATCGTCCCTCTGTTCATCAACTGGGACGACGGGCGGCGGTTCCCCATCGACCGCGTCACCGATATCCGCTATGCGGCGTCGCTCAAGGCGGGCGGTGCGGGGATCCGCTATACCTGCCGGATCCAATCACACGAAAAATATCTTTTTCTGGAAGAAAACCGCTGGTTCATCGAAAACGAAAAAGCAGGCTGAGAAAAAGGAGCTGTCGCGCTGACAGCTCCTTTTTACTGCTTATACTGCAAAATATACGTCATAATCGCCGTAGTTGACGATCACATGCGTGAGATTGCCGTTTTCGTCGTTCAGTATCTCATACTCAGAACCGACGCCGTCGTCGTACTCAACAGCGACCACGTTGTTATATATCCGATAAGTCCCCTTGCGCACCTTGCCGGACGCGGGCTCCAGACAGATCTCAAAATGCTTATCTGCGTCGAACGCCGCATAGCAATACTGATAGGACTCGCCGAAAACGACTCTTGCCGAGGTCTCGGCGCCGGTGCTGTGATCGACGACGAATTGGATCGACAGCGTCGCAGTCACGAGCTGTTCCTCATACGGGACAGAAGGCTCGACCGTTCCGTCATAGCTCGTCGGAGCTGCGTTTGTCGCGTCGGATTGTTCATCAACGTCCTCAAAGACTGTGACGTCCTCCGCGCCGTCATCACTGATGACTTCTTCGGGATCCGTATCCGCGTTGAAATCCGCATCATACTCGTCCGTATCATCATAGCCATCCGCCGCGGCAGGCTTGTCTGTCTTGTCGGCAGGCTTCTGATTACCGGAGGTCGCGGCGACCACACCGCCTGAGGCGGCGAGAATGATCGCAAGACCGATGATAGCCAATACTTTATGATTCATGCTGTTTTACCTCTTTTTCAGACTGTTCCTTTTCGCGAACCATCTTCAGCAGAGCGCTTTGCTTGACCATTTTACCGTTGAAGAAGATGTAGTCATCGGTATCCTTCAGCTTTGTCACATCTATCGCAGAGAAATCCGCTTCTTCTACAGCAGGCGCCTTCTTCTCGGGCTTGTCCGCAGTCTCGCGGTCCTTCTCGAAGTTCTTCTTTCCTTCGCCGGAAACCATGCTGAACATGCCGTCATAGATAAAGAAAACATAAATGAAGGTATAGGTCACCGGGATCAGCAGCGCCCATAAAATCGCCATGACGATGAGGATGATCATCGCAGAGGATGCAACCAGCATGATCGTCAGAAGGATCGCGATCATGACAGTCAGCGCGAGCGTCGCGAAGAAATTGTTTTTGAACTCGCCGTAGGACATCAAAAAAGAGTTCTTGTAGATGTACCGCAGCGGCAGATCAAAGGTGACCGTCATCAGCGGCAGATACATCGTCGCAAAAAACAAGAACAGCACCACCACGATGCAGAAAAACAGCAGCGCGCCGAAAATCCAGGATTGCGACAGCAGATTGATGTAGAGATTGATGGACAAAAAGCTGATGACGGCGACTGCCGAAATCACAACGCCGTGCAGCAAAAACGGCAGGAAATTCTCCTTCATACCGGAAATATAGGTCCGGAACACACGGAAGCTTTCGTCGCCTCTGACGGTATTGCGCACCACCTTGACCATACCGGCGTAAAAGGGGTAGATCGGAACAATACCCGCCAGACAGAACAGGATATTGACATTGCCGAAGATCGCCTTGCTGAGAAAATAGAACGCCGCCATGATCAGCAAAGAAGGAACCGCAAAAATCAGATTGGCAAGAAACAGCTTCGGAAAATTCGCGAAATATTTTTCAAACAGAATTTCAAATTTAAACCTTTTTCTTTCGTAACCCATATAACCCTCAAAGATACAAAGAAATATCAAAAATCAAAATGACCGGCAAACAATATCCAAAGAAGCATATCTGAAACCGCACAGGCTCCCGAGGATAAAAACGCAAAAGCGCTGTTTTTCAAAAACGCCTTCAGTCCTGCCGGAGGGGACTCCTTATCATATCCGAACAGCGACATCCGCATGAACCGTACCGATAAACGGAACGACGCTTTGGAATACTTGACGAGCGTCATCAGAAACAGCGCCGTTCCCGGCAGAACGATCAGGATATAAAAGCCGATGCCGGAAACATGATACAAGGCAAAAATCATCGCGGAGGACATTCCGACGGAAAAGCCCTTCAAAATCGGAAGCAGCATGACCGCGGAAAACCCCCACGCTGATAAAGCGAACAAAAATGCCGCAAAAATAAACAGAAAGTAGGATACGAAACAGGACAGAAAGATCTCAAAGGCAGACATTTCCAGCCGCGCCTCGATGTTGGTGATAAACAGGAAATCGAGCTTCTGCCCGAGGCTGCGGTCCACTCCCCTGCTCCCCGCCGCGCCGACGGCAAGTCCGAGAAGAAACAAAACGATAAAAACGGACTGAAAGCCGAATTTTGATAAAAGGCTTCTGACGGAAATATGTGGCCGTCTGACCTTGGGAAAGCGAATGGTCTTCTGCTTGTTTCGGAAAGTAAATACAACGCCCTTCATAATATCACCCGATGAATAGTATGCAGGGCTTGTATCGTTTATGTATTATGTGTGGAATGAAGGATTGCTCCTGCAGGTGAAGCTGATATTGTACTTATAATCGCCGTAGCAAGGCTCATAGTCACCGTAGAAGAACATTTCCATCTCATCCACACGGCGGTACAGCAGACCGTACAGGCACTCGCCGCCCGCGTGATGGATCTGACAGATACAGTTGATCAGATTCTGCTTATTGACATATTTCAGGTCAAGGTTGCCTGAGGTGCTTCTACTGGAAATATAGTCGGTGTTGACATAGCCGACCGTGCCGTCGGACAGCTTGACCTTCCACCATGATGCGCTGGTTTTCGATACAACGGTGATGGAGGTACCGTAATCCATCTCCTTAATGATAGACGTATTGGTACCCGCGCCCTGACGCAGACGAACGCCGGAGCCGTTGATGTAATAGGACGTCTGCGTACCGCCGGAGCCGTCAGAGCAGTTGAGAAGCGCATACTTGACGTCGTCGTCGGCTGTGACGACGCCTGTACCGGTATTGTATACCAGACACACCAGAGCGTCGAATTGCTGTTGATTGAATTTCACATGATTGCCCAGCAGGAATTCGTTCATCTTGGTGGCATAGCCGTCGTTGTTGACGGTCTGGACCAAATAAGCGAACGCCTCGCGCTTGGTAAGATGATTGTAGAACTGCTGACCCGTAAAGATGACGCGGCCGTAGCCGATCGTCGGATCGCCGGTCCACGGATCATCATAGATATCCGACAAAAAGCCCTCAAAGGTAGCGATCAGGCTGATAACCTCGTCAGACGCGCGGCGTTCCGTACAAACAGTCGTGGTTTTATTCGAGGAATTCGCGACGAAGGCAGTTGTCTTACCGTCGTTGCAGGTCAGCCATTTATCGTTCAGCATCGAGTACGCCACTACCTGATAGGTGCCCGCGGCATTGAACGTGCCGTAGCCGGTCCAGACATAATTATTGCCGTCAGCGATCTTGGAGGTCGCGTTGATCAGCTTAGAGGTGCCGTCGCTGTAATAGATCCTGAAGCAGGCGGCGGTACGGGTCTTGTCGGTGATGCAGATGAAGCTGACATTCTGTCCTTTTAACGCACAGTTCGGCGAGCAGTAAGCAAAACGGATCGGCGCCGCATCGCTGACATGCACCAGACAGGTCGCCATGCCGGAGGAAGTCGATACGGAGATGACAGCGTAGCCCGCCTTTTTGCCGACAACATAACCGCCGCTGACCGTCGCGACAGCCGTGTTGGAGCTTGCCCAGCTCGCGTAGCTCGTCTTTGTCCTCAGCAGCAGGGTCTTTCCGGCAGGCATGGATTCGGACGTGTTGGAGATATGTACATAATTGCCGGTGATGACGGTGATATAGCAGGAAGCGGTCTTGGCGCCCGCTTTTGCGGTGATTACGGCAGAGCCTGAGGAAACACCCGTTACGATACCCGCCGAGCTGACCGCCGCGACACTTTTATCGGAAGAGGTAAAGGTCACCGTCGCGTTGGATTTGGCGAACAGCTGATAGTGACAGCCCCTGTACACCATTGCGGAAGAGGGCGACAGCGACAGTGTTTCGTTACCGCTTATCGGTTCCGTTGATGAAGATGATGATGAAGAGGCATACATCTTGTCGGTAACGGTGATCTTGCAGACCGCCGAGCGGTTGCCGTTAACATCCTGAGCGGTGATATTGGCGGTACCCGTCTTGACGCCCTTGACGATGCCCTTGGCGGATACGGTAACGACCGATGTATTGGAGGAGGTGAATTTCATTTTCACCACCGACGCTCTGGTACCGGAATCAAAAGCGATGAGCTTGTACTCCTGATTGATATCGAGCGTCAGGGATTTTTTATTCAGTATCAATTTGGATTTCACGCCCGTGTCGGCAAGCTCCTCGTCCTGAGCGCCGGTATCGGCGAGCTCAGAGATTTCCTGCGCGGCCGTCGCTTCCTCAGCGCTTTCAGCCGCACCTGCGGGCAAAGAGAATAACACGCTGAAGAATATCACCAAAGCCAAAAGCAACGCGATGCTTTTCGTCGGTTTATCAGATAATCTGAGCATATTTTCCCTCCTTTTCCTAAACTACATTTTATTTTACAATAATTGCCGTTTGAATTCAATTGAAGTTACAGCTTTGTATTCTTATTGAGCTTCTTTCGCCATTTCAGCAGATACACGGTGACAAGCCGCGTGACACAGATATCGTAGATCACAAAGAACACGTTGCCGAGCAGCAAAAAAATCAGCGGCATGTTCAGACCGAACAGATAATAGCTGTCCTCCGGGATCGACAGCAGATTGACGGCGATAAAGAATGCCGCGATCACGCATGCGTTGAACAGCACCAGCTTGAGCGCATACTGAGCGGGCTTGTTGGGAAGCCGCTCGATCAATCCCTTGAGGATCGGATAAAACCCGAAGAATATCGCGTACATCAGCGCGGCTTCCTTATCGGGGACCAATAAAAACGACAGGATCGCGGTCGCTGCGTATACGGCAACCGCATAGCCATAGCCGATCTCGATCACGATAACGACTGTCAGGATCCCCGCAAAGGTCGGAAAAGCATATGTCCCGAACGGGATGAGCGCTGTCATAAACATCAGCACCAGTCCGAGTGCCGCCACGGCGCCTCCCAGCGCGACCTTGAATGAGGTTTTCATACCGTCAGCAGCCGCGTGCGCAGTTGCACAGACAGTTCGCGCAGTAGACCGTCGCGCAGATATCACAGCAGGAACAGTCAGAGCCGGTACCGGTGGTATTGTAGCCGGGGTTGTTGTAGGTACGGCGCGCGTTCATATTATTCAGCATCGCGCTGTACTCCTGGTTGCCGGGATCCATATTATGGGCGCGCTGAAAATAATTATATGCCTGATCGCTCCAGCCGCGGCGGGAATACACCATTCCCATCAGGAAATACCATTCCGCGTTGCGGCCAGATTCCGCCACACCGTTGAGAAGCTCTGTCGCGTCGTCCAGTCTTCCCTCCATGATGTACTTGCGCACCTCGGGGAACGCGCTGTTCGCGGTGCCTCTGCTGTACGAGGAGCTAGACTGACCGTTGCGGCGCTCCTCACAGATCGTGTCATATGCGTTGTTGATCTCCTTCATCTTTTCCTCTGCAAGATCGGAAAGCGGATTATCAACATAGTTATCGGGATGATATTTTTTTGCAAGCTGACGATACGCCTGCTTGACTTCTTCGTCTGTGGCGTTGGGAGAAACGCCGAGAACTTCATAAGGATTCATAGATTACTCCGTAATTGTTTTTTCTTGATACTTATCTGCAATTTCATGCTGTATATTCACACATGAGGATGTGAGAACATTCATAATGATGCTGTCAAAAATGCCCTTTTCCAACAATCCGTAGGACAGGAGCGCCTCTGATAAGCAATGATTCAGCGTCGGGATCAGATATCCTGCGATATCCCCGCGCTTGTCACCGAGCGCAAAGGCGTTGAAATTTCCGTGACGGATATCGTCCTCATAATCGTCGGCGGCGTCGATCAGATAGATCCATCTGCCGAAGAAATACCCGAAGGCCGACAGGATCCGCTTGACCTTTTCGGGATCCTCCCGTGTTCTGAGCTTCACCTCGTCGGGGATCATCCCGCACATCGCGGCAAGCATTTTTGCCGTCGGATCTGCCGCCATATCAAGATGACAGTCTGGATCCTTTTCCGCTTTGATCTGCTCGTCCAGCATGGTCCTAAGGATCTCGACGATCCGGGGATATTTTTTTTCGCATTTTCTGCGCCAAGAGGCGAAGAACGGCTGGATCATCCGATAACCGATCCGCTTGTACCACGGAGAGTCAATCAGATTGTCCCTGAGCTTGTAATACGCGGATGATACAGACAACGCCGCGGCAAGTGACAGCGCCTTGGTATCCGTTTTCGCGTAGGCACATTTTTTCAGCGGGTTGAAGCGGCATCTGGCGGAGTAAAAGGACGGGTCGTTTTCAGCGACAGACATGACCAGCATTGCGTAAAAGGTACAGTCATAGCTGAGGATAAAGCGGGCAAAAACAGAATACTCTTTGCCCAGCTCCCTGCACAACGCGCAGTATATCGACTTGTAGGTGTCGTATTCCTTGCCGAGCAGGTTTGCCCTGTCAACCTTTACATAGCCAAACAATCCTAATCTCCCCCATATTACAAGTTTTATTTTACCATATCAAGCCCCCGCATTAATTAACAAAATATGAATTTTATCTGACATATGTGTTGTATTTTGGCTCTATGCGGGCTATAATGAAGTGAAATAACTACGACACGGTGCAATATGAACGTATTTGACTTTGACAAAACCATCTATCACGGAGATTCCACCTGTGATTTTGTGATCTTTTGCATGAAGCGCCATCCCAAGGCGCTGCTGTACATCCCCTATATCGGCTATGCGAGTCTGCGCTATTATCTCTTTCACATCGGTACGAAAACACAGTTCAAAGAAAAAATGTACCGGTTTCTGAAGGTGTGCGACACACAAAAGGATGTCGGGGTTTTCTGGTCACGAAAGCTGTCGGGGATCAAGACCTTTTACAAAAGCATCCGCCGCGACGACGATCTGATCATCTCCGCATCTCCGGAATTCCTGCTGAAGCCGCTGGAAGAGCTGCTTCATATCCGGGTGATCGCGTCCCGCGTCTCCCCTGTCGACGGCAAAACGACCGGTGAGAACTGTTACCACGAGGAAAAGGTCAGACGCTTTCGCGAGCTGTATCCCGACGACCGGATCGAAGAATTCTATTCCGACAGCTATTCCGACGAGCCACTGGCGCTGTTGGCGGAAAAAGCCTTTATCGTAGACGGAGAGACCCTGATACCGTGGGATTACCAGCACCATAAAAAGAACCTGAGAACATAAAAGAGCCCTTTCCGATCGGAAAGGGTTCTTTTGTATGTCGTATCAAGTCAGCTCTCTGCGTCGGAACAGCATCCGCAGCCGCCGCCGTCAGGCGTACCGCAGTCCGTCACATTGGGCGGGAAGAATTCATCGGTCGGGAAATCGAGCCGCGAGAACATCTCGCACGGGCTGTCGGTCGATCCGACACAGCGCTTTTCGGGAACGCAAAAATCATATGCCGGGATCAGCATCTGCACGTTTCTGAGCAGCTGTACGATAGAAAATACGCCCAGCGTTGCCAGAACGACCTTTTCTCCGCTGTCGGCGATCCCGCCGCCGATCTTTGCGGTGACTGCCTCGGGGATCTTGCGCGGCAGTCGGTGACACGGCCGCTTTTCCTTCAATGTCGCCGCGAGCGGTATCGGCTGAGCGACCTGTACGTTTGCTGTCGGCAGATTCCGCGCAGGGATATTCTGAGCGTCGTATTCATCGGTCGTCATATCGGACGAGAACACCCGCACATTGCCCTCAGAGCCGTACAGGATCACCTTTTTATCCGCGATACAGATACCGTTCACGCAGGTCGGATTGGTACACGGCGTAGTGAACACATCCAGACTGACCAGAAAGAAGTATGTCATATCGATGGAATAAAAGCCGCGATGGAACGGGACCGGCTCGATATCCAGCATGACATTCAGCACATCTGCGTCTCTCAGCCGCACATTCACCGCCGAATCGATCAGCTCCTGACCCTCACAGGTAAAAAAGACAGGCATATCGGACAGACAGTCCTTGTCGCCGCAGCTGTCATACACACGCCGCGCGTCAATGCATACAGGATCACTGCAGGAACGACCGACTGTTTCATTTGTCGTATTTTCAGCCATAAGTAAAACCTCCAGAATGTATTGATGTTGCATACACCATTACATTGTATGGAGGTTTTTTGTTGATGTGACAGTTTATGAAATGATTTCCATTTTGGAAAAGTTTGCCATCAGTGTTTTGGTCCCGACCTTATCAAAGGCGATCTCCAGCATCATATCGCTGCCCATCGGCGTCACCGAAAGGACCATGCCTTTTCCGAACACCTTGTGAAGCACTACATTGCCGACGGCATACTTGTTGCCGGACGGCTTTGCGGCAGGCTTCTTTTTTGCAAACGGATCAAAGCCCTGCTGCGGCTGATATTCGAACCGATGCGCGGCATAGGTGTTCTCCGTACCGCTTTTTTCGATCAGCTTTGCGGGGATCTCGGTCACAAATCGGCTTTCACGGTTATGGGTCGTGGAGCCGAACAGCATCCTCTCGCGTGTTTTCAGCAGATACAGCTTCTCCTTGGCACGGGTGATGCCGACGTATGCCAGACGGCGTTCCTCGTTCAGCTCAGTTGCCTCGATGATCGTCTGCATGGAAGGAAATACACCCTCCTCCATACCGGGGATGAACACAACGGGGAATTCCAGACCCTTTGCGGAGTGGAGCGTCATCATCACAACGCTGTCCGTTTCCGTGTCATAATTATCGATGTCCGTCATGAGAGAGATCTCTTCCAAAAAGGCGCCGAGCGTCGCGTCGTCACCGTAATCCTCCTGGAACTTGATGATATTGGAGGACAGCTCGTCGATATTCTCGATACGCTGCTCGTAGTCGTCTTTTTCCGCGATCAGGTAGTTTTTGTAATCGGTATGCTCCAGAATAAGATTATATAATTCCGCAACAGAATATTCCTCGACCTCATACGCCTCGATCAAGCCGTCGATCAGCTTGGCGAACGCCTCCAGTTTGGAAGCCGCTCTGGACAGCGTCGGATAATCGGACGCGTTGCGGATAACGGTATAAATGCTCTCACCCAGACCCGCGGCGATCTCCGCCGCCTTCGTCATGGTAGTTTCTCCGATCGCGCGCTTGGGCTTGTTGATGATCCTGCGCAGACGGATATCGTCATGCGGATTATTGACGACCTGCAGATAGGCGGTCATATCCTTGATCTCCTCACGGTCGTAAAAGCGGTGACCGCCGATCACGCGGTGCGGGATACCGGAGCGGGACAGCGCCTGCTCGATTGCGTTGGACTGGGCATTCATGCGGTACAGAACGGCGTAATCGGAAAAGCTCCTGCCGTTTGCGACGCCGTCAAGGATGGTGCGCGCGATAAACATCGCCTCTTCCCTCTCGCTCGATGCCGTATGCACGGTAATACGCTCTCCGACGGGATTCTCCG
This sequence comes from uncultured Eubacteriales bacterium, assembly GCA_900315815.1. Classification (GTDB taxonomy): domain Bacteria; phylum Bacillota; class Clostridia; order Oscillospirales; family Acutalibacteraceae; genus Ruminococcoides. Next base: position 5,258 of record ONAS01000030.1, on the reverse strand, counting down.
TCCACAGCGTTTTCCCCTTACGCTCGACATTGTTTTTGATCACATTGTTTGCGGCGTCAAGGATATTGCCGGTACTGCGGTAATTCTGTTCAAGACGGATGACCGCCGCTCCCTTGAATTCATTTTCAAAGGACAGGATGTTTTCGATGGTCGCGCCGCGGAAGCGATAGATGCTCTGATCGTCGTCGCCGACAACACAGATATTGTTGCGCTTTGCCGCCAAAAGGCTGATGAGCCGATACTGGGACTTGTTCGTATCCTGATACTCGTCGACCATGATGTATTTAAAGCGGTTCTGATAGTATTCCAGGACGTCCTGATTCTCCTCGAACAGCCTGACGGTGTTGCAGATCAGATCGTCAAAATCCATTGCGTCCGAGGTCAGCATCCGCTGCTGATACAGCTCATACGCCTGCGCGATATATTTCAGGCGGCTGTCATAATCAGCGGCGGTTTTCACGTCCTTCGGCGCTTTCATTTTATCTTTATACTTGGAGATCTCATTCAGCACGGTTTTGTGGGACAAAAACTTCTCGTCGATATCCAGCTGTTTCAGGATCTCTTTCATCAGCCGGCGGGAATCGTCTGTGTCGTAGATCGTGAAGTGGCTCGTAAAGCCAAGTCTGTCGCCGTATTTTCTCAGGATCCGCGCACAGGTGGAGTGGAACGTCGCCGCCCAGACCTCTTCTGCGCCTTCTCCGCCGACCGCTTCGATGCGCTCCTTGAGCTCTCCTGCCGCCTTGTTGGTAAATGTGATCGCGAGTATCTGCCACGGCTGTGCCAGTCCCGCCTGCATGATATAGGCGATGCGGTTGACCAGCACCGTTGTCTTGCCGGAGCCTGCTCCCGCGAGGATCAGCAGCGGTCCCTCGGTATGGAAAACCGCTTTTTGCTGCATCTCGTTCATTTTACTGAATCTAGCTTTGATTTCTTCCGGATTATTCATATTCTGCCTCATTCATTCTATTCAAAGTCTTAGTCATTTTACCATACTGTCCGTTTCCTATAATTCCAAATAAACAGTAATAGGTTACAGTCTGTTAACCAAAAAGAAAAGGCGGACGCATGAACGTCCGCCGCAAACAGATAGATTATTTGATCGTGTTTTCAATCAGAGAAACGATCTCGCTCTGCTTGTCGTTGATAACAAGATAAACGAAGTTGCCGTTGGTCTTTACCTCACAGGACTCAAGCATTTCCACCGCTTCGGGAGTGTAGCTTCTCGCGGTGCTGCGCTGAGCGTCAAGACGGCTGTTCAGCTGAGTGACGATCTTATTGACAGCGTCGGAACCGGTTGCTTCGACCAGTACGATCTCGGTGAAATCGGTGGAGCTGCTGGAGCGTTCCGCAGCAAACTGCTTGATATCGTCGGCAGAGATCATGTAGTAGCGGTCAAGCTCATCGGTGGATTCCAGCTTTTTGAGACCCTGAACGCTGCTTTCGGAAATGCCGAACTGAGAGTTGATGTCGTTGAGTACGCTGTTCAGATCAACACTCTTAGCGCTGTCGGATTTCTTACCGTCATTGTTGTCGCCGCAGGCCGCAAACATCGCAGCCATCATCAATACTGCCAGGCAAAGGGCAATTACTCTTTTCATGATTTTAACCTCTTTCTTCTTAAAAGTCTGCCATATTATACTATATCAGCATCCGAAAAGCAAGGTGGATGTCAAAACTGTAATTAATGTGCGTCGATTAAAAATCCAGCGTGTCATATTTCGGCAGCAGCTCATGGATCTTGTCTTTGCACGCGTTGAACAGCGCTCTGCCTTCCTTTGTGTCGTATCTTCCTTTGGTGATGACGCGGCGCATCAATCTCAGGTAGCCGATGATCTTGCACTTATCCTCGATCATGCTGAGATACGCGGTATCGTCGGTGCCGAAATAGACCTCAAGCGTTCTGCTCCAGATACGATGGACCAGCACAGCGGGAATGCCCAGGAAGCGCTCGACCTCATTTTCGTCAAGAATGCCGAAGCCTTTATACGCGTTGAACATGAACGCGAACTCATACAGCGGATGACCCGAGCAGAGAGTATCAAGATCGATCAGAAGCGTATCGTCATTCTGCTGCATGATATTCTTGATATGCAGATCGCCGTGCAGCATCGTGCGCTTTTCGGGCAGCTCCTCGATCAGCCTTTTGAGCTTTGCAAAATCAGCAGCTTCCAGATAAGGCTCAACAATGTCAAGCCATGAAAGCGTGATATCCTGCTGATGCGGCAAATGCTCGGGCGCCTCTGTAGAATGAAGGATCTTTGCGATCTCAACGGTCTTTTTGACGACGAATTCCAGATTGGTCGGGTCGTCGATCATCATTTCATCAAAGCTTTTCGCGTTCAGAAGCTCAAAAACAGAGCCGTAGCAGTCCCCTACCTTCACGACGTCATAAGGGATCGCAGTCGGAACACCGAGCACAAAAGCAGTGCGGGAAAGTTCGCGTTCGCGTTTGATCTCATCCAGATCGGCATTCGGGTTGTACACCTTGACAATGGTATCGCGATCATAGCGGTATACCTTACCGTTCGCGCCCTTACCGATCATCTGACATCCGGTGATATCAAAGCGCCGGAACGCCTTTTCTACCGTCATCATCTCGGTAAAGCCGGTCATATCAAGGATCTCATACACCTCCGTAGAGGCATTGATCAGCTTCAATCCGGAAAAGCGCTGTCTTAGTTTCAAAATGATCCTCAGACCCGAGCTGCTGATATAATCCAGCTCTTCCATATCCAGGATCACCTGTGCCGGCGCGTATTGCTGGACCAGCGCAAATACATCTTTTTCTGTCTGCGGAGCATTGGATGTATCGATATGCCCGCTGAGATATACAGTCAGCACACCGGATTCAAACATATGAAGCATAAATGCTTACCCCCTAAAACGGTACTGTTTCCGTTTCCTTTTCTTTCGCGATTTTTTGATGATCGCATGATTTGCGGCCATAAACGCGAGCGTACCGAAAATCGCCAAAGACTTTCTGACAGTCTCAGCGGAGATCGCTTGTTTTCCCTGCTTATTCAATGGTCAGAAAATCGGAAAACCCGGTTACTTCGAATATTTCCCGTACCGTTTCATTGACATTCAGAATCTTCATGGAGCCCTGCTTGTTCATGATCTTCTGCAGTGAAAGAAGCAATCTCAATCCTGCGGAGGAAATGTAATCCAGCCCCTTGAAATCCAGCGTCAACTCGGTTATGCCTTCAACATCGGGCAGCAAAGCTTTTTCGGCGTCTGTTACGGTAACGGTATCGATCCTTCCCAGAATCTCCGCGTAAAGCTTGCTTCCCTCTCTCTGTTTATTGATTGTCATAGCATGATTCTCCTTAACTAAATACAGATATGATCAACTGACATTCTTTTTGATGCGCAGAATATTCTGCCCGTTCTTATATTCATAGGTAACGTCGTCCATCATTTGTTTGACGATATAGACGCCCAAACCGCCGATGCTCCTCTCATGAGCAGACAGGCTGGTATCGGGATCCTCCTTAGCCAACGGATCAAACGGAACACCGTTGTCAAGGAAGGTGATCATGACACAGATAGGATCCTCCTCAAACTCAACGATCACGGTCGCGGGACCGACGTCGGGATGATAGGCATAGTTGGCGATATTGGAAAACAACTCGTCAATGACGACGTCGATCTCCATCATCGCCTTTCTGGGACAGCCGACAGACATCAGTTTTTCATTGATAAATGACGTCAGCCTGTCCAGATTTTCAGATGTAGCATCCAATGTAATCTGATTCACACAAAAGCCTCCTTTATGTCATGATTGGATTAAACAAAACGGAGAACCCCCGACGGTCGGTGCTCATGTTCTTTCCGACTGAAGCCGCCGCTTCCGATCACAGCGTGATCGTCAGGTTGTTCAGTTCCATGGTACTCAGATACTTGACGTCTTTCGCCATGCCGCTGATCATGCGGATACCGATATTTTTCTCGGGGTCATCCTCATCGTTGACCTTCAGCCATTCGGTCGGATCAAACATCTTGCAGTTATCTCTGTATCTCAATACCCAACCGTCTTCCAGCTTGATGATCCTGATGTCGATGCTGTGCTTTTTGCCGTCGGTAAATCCGTAGTCAATGACATTGGTGCACAGCTCCTCAACAAATAGCGACATCAGATATGACACCTTTTCATCAGCGCCCTTATTGTCGCAGAAATCGCGAACCGCTTCGGAAGCGGGAACGATCGCATCTCTGCTATCCAGTGAGAACTCAAAGGTATTCTCGGGTGCGATCCCGAAAGAATCCTTGACAAAGAGGAAATCCTCGAATCGATACGGAACGCCGTGCTTGTAATAAGCAGCAAGGCCGAAAATCGCCAGAGAGGTCAGAACCTCGGCAACGATCAGCGCGATCCAGATACAGTCCGGATTCTTGATGAAACCGGATAGCGCCAAAGCCGGAGCGATCACAAAAATAAAATTCTGCAGGAAACAGAAAATATTGGAGATCGCCATTCTTCGAAGCCCCTGCGTATAATTGACGAACGCATTGTTGATGCCGTATAAAAGGATTGCTACCGCATAGAAGCGCAGTCCGCGCGCGGCGATCGGCAGCATATTATCTCCCGCGTCTCCCTTGAAAATACCGGCGATAAAATCAGCGCCGACCAACAGGACGACAGATAAAACAACTCCCATTATCAGGGCGGTCCTCACCGTGACCTTGACGAGCGCGATCATCGCGGTCCTGTCTTTTTCTCCGATCATCAGGCCGGTGATCGTCGCACAGGTCATGCCGATACCGACCATGATCGAAGAGATCAGGTTGATAACGGTATTGACCACGCCGAAGGCCGCCAGCACTGTACTCGCCATTGCCGCCGTAGAAACGCCGACAAGGATCTGGTTGATAACAGCGACTCGCAGCATCGCAGAAGCTGAGCCGACGCCTGACGAGGAACCGGTCACGAATATCTCTTTGAAATCTCTCCACGCCATTCTTCTCAGATACAGCTTGAAAATGATATCTTTTTTCGCAAAGTGCAGGAACATGATAAAAAGGCCGATGCCGTAGCTGATCGAGGTAGCCAGACCCATTCCCAGCATTCCGCCGTGGAACACCAGAACATTCAGCAGATCGCCGACCACATCCAGTACCGTCATCACGACAACCGCGACGATCACGCGGTTCGCGTCGCCGTCGAGGCGCATCAGTGCGTTGAATTCAAACAGGAACAGTACCGAAGGCAGTGCAAACATGACGCCGAGCAGATAATCCGACGAGCCCCGTAACAGGAC
>ONAS01000050.1 GCA_900315815.1 uncultured Eubacteriales bacterium | reverse complement strand
GGTCGAGAGTGCCGACCAGATAGCCGGTGATGCGGCGGATGCGCTCGACGTCCTGACCGCCCTTGACGATCTTTCTGCCGCACTTGGGGCAGTAATCGCCGATGATGCCGGTATAGCCGCAGACGGGGTCGCGGTCTACGGGATGGTTGATGGAGCCGTAGCCGATGCCTTCCTCCTTCATGCAGCGGACGACCTGCTCGAACGCCTCAAGGTTCTCGGAGGGATCGCCGTCCAGCTCGACGTAGGAGATATGACCCGCGTTGGTGAGCGCGTGATAGGGCGCCTCCAGCTTGATCTTGTCGAACGCGCTGATGGGGAAGTATACCGGGATATGGAAGGAGTTGGTGTAGTAGTCGCGGTCCGTGACGCCCTTGATGACGCCGAAGCGCTTCTTGTCGATGCGGACAAAGCGGCCGGACAGACCCTCTGCGGGAGTGGCAAGGCAGGTGAAGTTGAGGTTCATCTTCTCGCTCTGACGATCCAGCTTCTTGCGCATGAAGGTGACGATCTCCAGACCCAGACGCTGTGCCTCTTCGCTTTCGCCGTGATGCTTGCCGATCAGGGCGACCAGTGCCTCTGCAAGACCGATAAAGCCGATGGAGAGGGTGCCGTGCTTGAGTACCTCGCGTACCTCGTCGTCGATCGAGAGCTTGTCGGAGTCGATCCAGACGCCCTGACCCATCAGGAACGGATAGTTGCGGACGCACTTCTGGCACTGGATCTCAAAGCGCTCGAGGATCTGGTCGATGCACAGGTCGAGCATCCTGTCGAGCTGCTCGAAGAAGAAATCGATGTTCTTGTTGGCAAGGATCGCCAGTCGGGGCAGGTTGATGGAGGTGAAGCTCAGGTTGCCTCTGCCGAAGGTGATCTCGCGGCTCGGATCGTAGCGGTTGCCGATGACGCGGGTACGGCAGCCCATGTAGGCGACCTCGGTCTCGGGACGGCCGGGCTTGTAGTAGGGGAGATTGAACGGCGCGTCGATGAAGGCGTAGTTGGGGAAGAGGCGCTTCGCCGATACGCGGAAGCTCAGCTTGAACAGGTCATAGTTGGGATCGCCCGGATTGTAGTTGACGCCCTCCTTGACCTTGAAGATGTGTACGGGGAAGATGGGAGTCTCGCCGTTGCCCAGACCCTTTTCGGTAGCCAGCAGGATGTTCTTGATGACCATTCTGCCCTCGGGGCTGATGTCGGTGCCGTAGTTGATCGAGGAGAACGGTACCTGTGCGCCGGCTCTGGAATGCATGGTGTTCAGGTTGTGGACGACTGCCTCCATCGCCTGGAAGGTCGCGCGGTCGGTCTCTTCCTCGGCGTGCTTCTTTGCGAAGCGCTGGAGCTTTCCTGCGAGCTTCTCGCCGTATTTCTCGGTGAGCAGTTCGTTTTCCTTTTTGATGTATTCCTCGGTGGACTCGAGGCTTGCCGCGGAGCCTGCCGCTTCCTCGGCGGCGTCGCAGATGGCGTTGATGTCATCCTGCGCGTTCTCATCGTCGGCAAGCAGCTCTGCGCCGCGGGCGAGGTTCATGCGATAACGTCTGTTGTAGGTCTTCTGAACGCCGGGAGCCATGCTGTAGTCGAAGTTCGGTACGGACTGACCGCCGTGCTGGTCGTTCTGGTTGGACTGGATCGCGATGCACGCGAGCGCGCCGTAGGTTGAGATGTCGTTAGGCTCGCGGATAAAGCCGTGACCGGTGGAGAAGCCGCCCTTGAACAGCTTGAGCAGGTCGATCTGACAGCAGGTGGTGGTCAGGGTCAGGAAGTCGAGGTCGTGGATGTGGATGTCGCCCTCGCGGTGTGCCTTGGCGTGCTTGGGGTTGAGGATGTACATCTGATAGAATTCCTTGGCGCCCTCAGAGCCGTATTTCAGCATGGTGCCCATCGCGGTATCGCCGTCGATGTTGGCGTTCTCACGCTTGACGTCGTTGTCCTTGGCGGACTTGAAGGTCAGATCCTCATATATTTTCATCAGCTTGGTATTCATCTCACGGACGCGTGTGCGCTCTGCGCGGTAGAGGATGAATTCCTTGGCGGTTCTTGCGTGACCGTTTTCGATCAGGATCTTTTCAACGGTATCCTGAACGTGCTCGACAGTGGGGGTGTCGTTATCCTCTGCTTCGAGGTACTCTCTGACCTTTTCCGCCAGAGCCTGAGCGGCTTCATAATCGTTGCCGCCGATGGCATGTGCCGCCTTGTAGATGGCCTGTGTGATTTTTTCGAGATCGAACTCGACTGCGCGGCCGTCGCGCTTGACAATTTTCGAAATCATGTCAATCCTCCTGTATTATTTTCTGCTTCTGTTACCGTTTTGTAATAGTTAATTCTCCGATCACAACATCTTGTTATCGGGCGCAAATCTTGTCATAATATAACAGAAATCACGTCTGAATTCAATTGTCAGATTGACCGATAATAAACTTTTTCTTTGGTGATTTTGATAACAAAAATAAAAATGATATTCATAAAAGAATTAAAGCGAAAGATTGTGTGGAAAAATATGGATGACACTATATCTTGTGGTCAGTTACATTCCTGTAACAAGATGTAAGATGTGTGTAACGGTTAATGAGAATGGAGAAATTTGAACCGTTCAGAGCGGAAGGCGCTTCAGGACGCAAAACAGCGCTCCCGACAAAGCTGCCGGAAGCGCCGTAATAACTGCTGATTCTGCTGTGTGCGATGATCAGATCTCTACCGAGTTGACCTTCTCGAATTCGTCGGTGATCTCCTTGGCAGGAGCCTTGGTGCAGAGGGTGACGACGACCGCCACGATCAGTGCCAGAGCAAAGCCGATGACCAGCGAATACAGACCGGTGGAATCCTTGAGCAGGGTGCCGCCGAAGGGGATGTAGTCCCATACGATGATGGTGAGGAAGCCGGTGACCATGCCTGCCGCTGCGCCCGCAAGGTTGAAGCGCTTCCAGAACAGGGAGAGCAGGATGATCGGACCGAACGCAGCGCCGAAGCCTGCCCACGCGTCCGCGACCAGCTTCATGACGGAAGAGTCCGGATCAAGCGCGATGATGAACGCGATCACGGCGATGACGACAACGGCGATCCTGCCGATGTTCAGCGCGCTCTTCTCGGAAGCCTTCTTATTGATCACGCCCTTGTACATATCCTCGGATACCGCGGAGGCGGTGACCAGCAGCTGGCTGTCAGCCGTAGACATGATCGCCGCAAGGATGCCGCACAGGAAGACGCCGCCGATAAAGATCAGTACGACGTTGCCGTCGAAGATCTGCTGGATAGCCTTGATAAAGACGATCTCGGATTTGCCGCTCGCAGCGAGATCCTCGTTAAGGAAACCGCGTGCGACCAGACCGAGGAAGGAAGCTGCGCCGAGCGACAGGACGACCCAAACGATCGCGATGACGCGGGATTTCTTGACCTCTTTGTCGCTCTTGATCGCCATGAAGCGGACAAGGATGTGAGGCATGCCGAAGTAACCGAGCGCCCAGCCGAGGTTGGAGATCACGGATACCGCGCTGATGCTGTTGCCCTCGCCGTCCTTCATCAGGCTCAGGAAGCCGCCCGGATCGGAAATGCCCTTCGTGCCGAGAGCGCCGGTGAGATCGCCGGAGATGGAGACATAGGCGATGATCGGGACCGCAAGGATCGCGACCAGCATCAGCATGCCCTGGATGAAGTCGGTGTAGCAGACAGCTCTGAAGCCGCCGAGCAGGGTGTAGACGAGAATAACGACCGCCGCGACGATCAGACCGACCATGTAAGCGGTCTTGTCCTCAGCGCCGGTACCGAAGACGTTCGCGAAGAGCTTTGCGCCCGAAGCAAACGCGGAAGCGGTGTAGACCGCGAAGAAAACAATAATAACAACGGAAGAGATGATCTTGAGAACGCCCTTCTTATCATGGAAACGGTTCTCAAAGAAGCTGGGGATGGTCAGCGAGTTGTTCGCCACGATGGTGTACTTTCTCAGTCTGCGCGCGACCAGGAACCAGTTGAGCACGGTACCGATCAGCAGACCGATGGCGATCCAGACCTCACCGGTGCCCGCGACATAGACCGCGCCGGGCAGACCCATCAGCAGCCAGCCGCTCATATCGGACGCCTGAGCCGAGAGAGCAGCAGTCCAGGAACCAAGTCCTCTGCCGCCGAGGAAGTAATCCTCATTGTTTTTGTTCTTGGAGTTCAGCGCGCCGATCAGGATCATCATACCCATATAGATGACGAACGCGACTAGAACGATGATCGTATTTGTTGACATTCATATTCCTCCTAGAATTTTATTGGGTTTATCCAAATACCTAATTATAGTATCACGTTAAAGCACAAAATGCAATACAGAATAAAGTATAGACCGAAAAATAAAACTCAGTATTCAAATTCGACAAAATATCGCATAAATACTGAGCTTCTTGACTAGACTGAATAATAGACTGAAAAGTAGACTGAAAAATTAATATTGCGAGAGATAGGAGGTTTTCTTATCCTTGACGCGTTTGATGTTGTTGAGGAACATCGGCATAAACGTCTGGGAATATTCCGTCAGAGAATATTCACCGCCGTGCAGACACCAGTCATACAGCAGGGCGCGCTCGGTGATCGCGTACAGTCTCACGATCTCGGCGGCGGATTTTTCCAGTGTGATCTCACCGCTGTCCTGACCCTTCTGCACGATCTTTTTGAGCAGGCGATAGTAGTCGCGGTTCTGGTCCAGCAGTTCTTTTTTGCCGCGTTTGGTCAGCTGCTGGGCATACAGGCGCGACAACAGGTCGATGTCGATGTTGTTCTCGATCATCTGGCACAGCTCTTTGGTCAGAAACAGCATGGTTTCCAAAGCGCTCTTGCGGTACCGGATCACCGACTCCAGCTCCTGATACTTTTCATCGAAGAGATAGGCGAGAGAACCGATCAGGCTGTCCTTGCTTTCAAAGTAATGATAGAAGGAACCTTTGGAGGTGCCCGATAATTCTACTATTTCGTCTACCGTGGTGTTCTCAAAACCGTTTTCATAAAACAGCTTCCATGCGGCAGAAACGATCTTGCTTTTTGTTGCGCTGTTCGCTCTTTTCACTGTTGTCACATCCCGTCGTAAATCGTTGTATTCTGTTCATATTCTATACTCCGTTCTATTTTTTGTCAATGGGATATTCTTCTTTCTTGTTCATGAAATTGTAAAATTTTTCTGATATTATTGTAAAAGCAGACGGTTTGTACTATAATTACCGTAGTTTATTATGCATTGAAACCGGAGATAATGATATGGAGAAGAAAGAAGATAAGCTGATTTTTACCCGCCGCCTTTGGGCGGAGATCAATATGAACGCCGTCAAGGCGAATTATGAGGCCATCCGTGAGACGATCGGCGAGGGTGTGAAGCTCTGCTGTGTGGTCAAGGCGGACGCCTACGGTCACGGTGCGGTGGAGCTGTGCAAGCTGTATCACACGCTGGGAGCGGATTTTTTCGCGGTCAGCAATCTGGATGAGGCGCTTGAGATCCGCGAAGCCGGCATCGAAGAGCCGATCCTGATCCTCGGCTATACGCCGCCCGACAGATGCGGTGATCTGGCACGATACGCGATACGGCAGGCTGTTTACAGTCCGGATTACGCCGCCCGACTGAGCGAGGAATGCGAAAAGGCGGGAGTCAGCGTCTTGATCCACATCAAGCTGGACACCGGCATGAGCCGCATCGGCTTTATCTGTCAGGAGTTTCCGCGCGATAATGATTCTGTTGAGGAAATCAAAACAGCCTGCTCGCTTCCGCATCTGGAGGCAGAGGGCATTTTCACGCATTTTGCGGTCGCCGACGACGGCGATGACGGCGAAGCGTTCACCGAGCGGCAGTACGCTTGTTTTTCGCATACGGTCGATGCGCTGGATCAGGCGGGCGTACATTTTGCGATCCGTCACTGCTCCAATTCCGGCGCGATCATGGATTATCCCTCTCTGCGGCTGGATATGGTGCGTGCGGGGATCATCCTGTACGGCTATGCGCCCAGCGCAAAAATGAGGTCCGACCTTCATTTGCAGCCGGCAATGCGCCTGAAAACGCTGATTTCCCATATCAAGACCCTCAAGGCGGGGGCGACGGTCAGCTACGGACGCACCTTTACCGCGGAGCGTGATATGCGGATCGCGACGGTCCCTGTCGGCTATGCGGACGGCTATATCCGCGCTTACGCCGAGGACGGCTATATGTTCGTCTGGGACAAGACCAAAAAGTTCGGCAAAAACTGCAAGATCATCGGCAGGATCTGCATGGATCAGTGTATGCTGGATGTCACCGATTTTCCCGAGGCGGAGATCGGCAACGTCGTGGTGGTGTTCGGCAACGGCAAGGACGGCGAGCCTACCGCGGAGGATGTCGCCCGCTGGGGCGATACCATCAGCTATGAGGTGCTGTGCGCTGTATCAAAGCGCGTGCCGAGACTGTACAGAACCAACTGGATCACCGGCAATGTTGTATATAAGCTTTAAGGCTTGATATCGATCGCTTGTCATATAAATCGATTTTGCCGCGGCTCCCGAACGAATTCAAGAGAAATCGGGATCGATATCGTGCCGGTCGATAGCTGACGATGAAGAATGATCGACAGCTTCCTGACAGAAGCGATTGCGGCAGAAAAAACTATACGTGAAACATGTATCATGTACGACAGATCAAGACGTTCCCGACCTGTGTGAATCTGACGACAGAGAACTATCCGGGAATTCATGATTCTGCAAAGGTGAAGATATGAAATTATTAGTAGTAGACGGAAACAGCATATTGAACCGCGCATTCTACGGCATCAAGCCGCTGACGACAAAGGACGGTCAGTTCACCAACGCGATCTACGGCTTTCTGACGATGTTCGAGCGGATGAAAGCGGATGTTCAGCCGGATGCGGTGGCGATCGCGTTCGATCTGAAGACAAAAACCTTCCGCCACGAGGCATACGAACTCTACAAGGCGAACCGCAAGGGCATGCCCGAGGAGCTGCATCAGCAGATGGCGCCGCTCAAGGAGCTGCTGACGGATCTGGGCTATCGGCTGGTGACCTGCGAAGGCTATGAGGCGGATGACATCCTCGGAACGCTGTCCAAGGCGTGCGCCGACAGCGGCAATATCTGCGTGATCGCGACCGGCGACCGCGACAGTCTGCAGCTGGTCAACGAGAGAGTGTCCGTGCGTCTGGCGAAGAATCTCAACGGCACGATGATGTATACGCCCGCCGTCGTGGAGGAGGAATACGGCGTACCGCCCAGAAAGCTGATCGAGATCAAGGCGATCCAGGGTGACAGCTCCGATAATATCCCCGGCGTCGCGGGGATCGGTCCCAAGGGCGCGACAGAGCTGATCCAAAAGTACGGCGATATTGACTATATCTACGCGCATTTAGACGAGCTGGACATCAAGCCGGGCATGCGGAAAAAGCTGGCGGAGTCCAGGGAGAACGCATTCCTCAGCCGCATGCTGGGCGAGATCTGCCTGACCGCGCCGATCGATACCGATCTGAGCGCTTACGCGGTCGGCAAGGGCGACAAGGCTGCCGCCGCACGACTGATGGCGCGGCTGGAGCTGTTCTCGCTGATCAAGAAATTCGACCTTGAGCTGACCGAGACCGAGGAGGTCACGCAGGAGGAAGCGCGTGTTTTCAGAACGCAGACGCTGACCGCAGACGCGATGCCTGCGTTTCTTGATGAGCGCGAGGCGCTGTATCTGAGCGTCGATTTTTCACAGAACAGGATTTATATTTCTACAGAAGAATCATTATACATTGCGGAAGGGGAGGACTGCCTCAAAGACGTCCTGTCCTCCGGCAAAAGGATCTATACCGACAATTCCAAGCCGATTTTCGCTTACTGCGATACGGCGGGCATCACCTGCGATATCGCTTTTGACGTCAGCCTTGCGGCATATCTGCTGAGTCCCGCGTCGTCGGGCTACGAGCTTGACCGCCTGTGCGCCGGGTACAGCATCCCCCTCGCAAAAGGCGAAGAGGAGAACGCGGAACAGCTTGCGTATTATCACGCGATCCCCGCGCTGTGTAAGCGGCTTGCCGATGATATCAAGGACAGCGGGGAGGAAAAGCTGCTCTATGAGATCGAGATCCCGCTGGCAAAGGTGCTGGCGCGTATGGAAAACATCGGCTTTGAGGTCGACGTCGACGGGATCCGCGCCTACGGAGAGCAGCTGGATAAGGAAGTCAGGGAATTACAGCAATCCATTTATGACGACGTCGGCTATGAGTTCAACATCAATTCTCCCAAGCAGCTGGCGGCGGCGCTCTTTGAGGAGCTGAATCTGCCGCCGCGCAAAAAGACCAAGAGCGGTTATTCCACCAACGCCGAGGTGCTGGAGAGCCTGATCGGGTTCCATCCGGTCATCGCGAAGATCCTGGAATACCGCACGGTCGCGAAGCTGAAATCCACTTACTGCGATTCGCTGATCGACAAGGTCGCTGCGGACGGAAGGATCCATTCGTCCTTCAACCAGACCGAGACCCGTACCGGGCGCATCAGCTCGACGGAGCCGAATTTGCAGAACATCCCCGTGCGTACCGAGCGCGGCAGAGAATTCCGACGCTTCTTCCGCGCCAAAGAGGGCTGTGTGCTGATCGACGCGGACTACTCGCAGATCGAGCTGCGGGTGCTGGCGCATATTTCCGGCGACGAGAACATGCGCAAGGCGTTCCGCGATAATATCGACATCCATACCGTCACCGCGTCCGAGGTGTTCAATGTGCCGATCGATCAGGTCACGCCGCTGATGCGTTCACGCGCCAAGGCGGTCAATTTCGGCATCGTCTACGGGATCGGCGCGTTTTCACTGTCAAAGGACATCGGCGTTTCGGTGCGCGAGGCGCAGAAATATATCGACTCGTATCTCACGCATTTCAGCTCGATCGACCGCTATATGAAGGAGGTCATCGAGCAGGCGAAGGTCGACGGCTACGTCAGCACCTTGGAGGGCAGACGCCGCTATCTTCCGGAGCTTTCCGCGTCGAATCACAACACCCGCGCGTTCGGCGAGCGTGTCGCCCGGAACGCGCCCATCCAGGGGACAGCCGCGGATATCATCAAGATCGCGATGGTGCATGTCGACGAGCGTTTGACGCGCGAGGGACTGTCGGCACGGCTGATCCTGCAGGTGCACGATGAGCTGATCGTCGAGGCGCCCGCCTATGAGATGATGCAGGTCGCGATATTGCTGCAGGAGGAAATGGAAAATGCCGTCCACCTGAGCGTTCCGCTGACCGCGGAGGCCGCGATCGGTGAGACATGGTATGACGCGAAGGGCTAGCCGCCGATCGCTGAGGATCAATAGTTTTGCGGGAGGGTATTGCGCTTTCCCAGTGATGATAAGGTGATAGTATGAAAAAGGTTTTATTTGTATGTACAGGCAACACCTGCCGCAGTCCGATGGCGGCGGTGATATTCAATTCGCTGGCGGCGGAAAAGGGACTGGACTATGTCGCGGAATCCGCCGGCGCCGCGGCGGTGGGGGACAGACCCGCCTCTCATAACGCGGTATTGGCGGCGGCGGAGATCGGGCTGGATCTCAGCGCTCACCGCACACGCTTCCTGCCCGCGCTGGATCTCAATGAGTACAGCCTGTTCGTCGCGCTCAACGACGAGCATTACGAGATCCTGCGCTCGCTCGGTATCCCCGACAGCATGCTGCGGCTGCTGCGCCGCGCGCCTAACGTAGACGACATCTACGACCTCAGACAGGGCATCGTCGACCCCTACGGCGGCGATATCAACGCGTACCGCAAATGCCGTGACGAGATCATCGGCGCGGTGAAGATGCTGATCGCGACGCTATGATCCTCTGCAAAATGCAGCCCGGACATATCGCGGGCGTGAAGGCACTGCTGGACGCGTGCTTCGGCGAAAGCGCGTGGTCGGTCGAGAGCATCACATCGGAGCTGGATAAGCCCGACGCGTACTGCGCGGTCGCGGTGGATGAGGAAAAGGTCGTCGGCTATATCGCCTTCGAGGCCATCGTGGACGAGGGCAGTATCGCAGAGCTGGCGGTCGATCCGGAATATCGGCGCAAAGGGGTGGGCAGACGGCTCGCGGAGCTGATGCTGACCTCCTGCAGCGGCGTCAGGACCGTTTGTCTGGAGGTACGCGCGTCCAATACCGCCGCCCGGGCGCTGTACGAAGCGCTGGACTTTCAGGCGGTCTCCGTCAGAAAGAATTACTATAATGATCCGCGCGAGGACGCGGTGATCATGATCAAGCAGATTCAGAAACAAGAAGGTATATGATGAAAATACTTGCCATAGAAAGCAGCTGTGACGAGACTGCCGCGGCTGTGGTGGAGGACGGCAGACATGTCCTCTCCAATATCGTTGCCTCTCAGGTAGAGGAGCACAAGCTGTACGGCGGCGTTGTGCCTGAGATCGCCTCACGCCGTCACGCAGAGGCGATCGTCGGCGTCGTGGACGAGGCGCTGAACGCCGCTGAATGTACGCTGAACGAGATCGACGCGATCGCTGTCACCTACGCGCCGGGGCTGATCGGCGCGCTTCTGGTGGGGGTGAACTTCGCGAAGGGCTTGGCGCTGGCGACAGGAAAGCCGCTGATCCCGGTGCATCACCTGCGCTCGCATATCGCGTCTAATTATATTTCTCACCAAGAATTAAAACCGCCGTTTCTGTGCCTTGTGGTGTCCGGCGGTCACAGCCATATCGCACAGGTGCGCGATTACACCGACATGAAGGTCATCGGACGCACCCGTGACGACGCCGCGGGCGAGGCTTTCGACAAAGCCGCCCGTGCGATGGGGATCCCGTATCCGGGCGGCGTGGAGCTGGATAAGATCGCCGAAACGGGCGATGATAAGGCTTATCCGATGCCGCGTCCCAGAGTCGACGGCTCGCCCTATGATTTCTCCTTTTCCGGACTGAAGACCGCTGTGATCAATCTGATCCACAACAAACAGCAGAAGGGCGAGGACTTCTCCGTTCCCGACGTTTGCGCCTCCTACAGACGCGCGGTCGTGAACTTCCTTTGCGACAACTTCCTGAAAGCCGCCGAGGATCTGGGATACCGGACCCTTGTGATCGCGGGAGGCGTTTCCGCGAATTCTCTGCTGCGGCGCGAGCTGACCGAACGCTGCCGGGGCAAATACGACCTGTATATGCCGGAAAAGTATCTGTGCGGCGATAACGGCGCGATGGTCGGTGCGCAGGCATACTATGAGTATCTCGCAGGCCACATCGCGAAATCCGACCTCAATGCTGTTGCGACGCTGCCCATCAGCGAAAACTGCTTCTGATTGAAAGGGGTAACTATGACCCGATTTGTAAGGCTTACCGCACTCCTGCTCGCACTTTTGATGCTGGCATGTGTGCTGTCCTCCTGCGACTGGATCGACAGGATCAAGCTGCATCTGTCCTCCTCCCGTGAAACGACGCGCGGGATCCCGGAGGACGACGATAAGGAATATATCGACTTGTCAAAGGCGGCGTTCACGTATTCTCCGTACTATACGCCGATCCGCTCCCGCCATTCCTATCAATTGCTGTCTGACGGTCAGAAAGCGCTGTATGACGAGCTGTATCATCATGTGCGCGAGGTGTATCCGGAAACCGACGACGGCGAAAAGCTCTATAAAACGAAGCAGGTGATCATCGACGAGCATCTGCTCTCTTCTGCGGATATCCGCGTGACGGCAAAGGCGCTGTATGACGATAACCCGGAGCTGTTCTGGCTGTCCGGCACGATCTATCAGCTGACGGACGAGGAAGCCGGCTATACCGCGGTTCAGATGCGTTCCGTTTTCTCTCCCGACGATATCACTTCGATGCAGAATACGCTGACCGCGGAGGTCAACCGTTTTTATGCCGACGTTCCCGAGGGGATGAACGCGTATCAATGTGAAAAATACGTCCACGATTTCATCTGTAAGAAATGCGACTATGACTCCGAAGCGGCTGAGCTCCACGATACCGCCGACAGAGACGCGAACGCCTACATCATTTACGGTGTGATGGCGGAGAATAACGCTGTCTGTGAGGGCTATGCCCGCACGATGCAGCTGCTTCTGACGGGACTCGGCGTCGACTGTGTCGGGATCATGGGCGACGGCATCGATACCTCTACCGGCGATACGGAGCTGCACATGTGGAACGCCGTGGAGCTTGACGGCGATTGGTATTATGTGGACGCGACGTGGGACGATCAGCTGTATACCTACCGCAGATACCAGTATTTCAATATGGATGAGAAAACCATGAGCAAGGATCACACGCTCTCACCGCTGATGTCAGAGCTGACGGAGGATCAGATCAACGGTGAAGAGACGAAAAGCTCCGTCTCGATGAACATCTTTTTGCCGGAATGCACCGCGACCCGCTATCAGTATTTCATCTTTGAATGTCCGCATCTGGAGAGCTTTGACGACGGTGGGGACGTCAAGGACAGCCTGTACCGCGCGGCGCTCGACCGCGAGGAATACCTTACGGTCTATATCGATCCGAAGCATCTGGACTATGATGATGCAATCGATCAGCTGTTCAAGGAAGAGCCCCAGTATTTCTTCTCTTACGTACACGATGTGAACGGCTGGCTCAGTGAATATGAGATCGACAACAGCAACCTGACCTATTTCAACAACGAGGAGCGCTCTGTCGTTACGGTGATGCTCAGTTACTATTAGGAAGTGGAATATGATCGTTATTTCAATTGATCTCGGTCATGCGCGGACCGGGTTTGCGATATCCGATAAAAACGGCTTTCTGGCGTCGTCTTTGTGCGTGATAACGGAATACAGCGACGAGCGGCTGGTACAGAAGGCGGCGGCTCTGGTCAAGGAGAACAAGGCGGAGCTGATCGTCGTCGGGCTGCCGAAGAATATGGACGGATCAGAGGGCGAGAGCGCCGTGCGTGCCAGAAGGCTTGCGGCTGAGATCGGCGAGGCCGCCGGCGTGCCGTATGTCATGCAGGACGAGCGCGGCACCACGATCACCGCTCACGCGTACCTCAGCGCGAAAGAGGTCTACGGAAAAAAGCGAAAAAAGCAGGTGGACGCCGTAGCGGCGTCGATCATTTTGCAGGACTATCTGGATAGTCAGAAAGGATGAATGATGAAAAAGATCGAAGAACTGACCAACGAGGAGCTGCTTGCTGAGATCAACGCTCTTGCCGGGAAGAAAAAGGAAGAGGGACTCAGCGAGGAAGAAGCGAAGCGTCAGAAGGAGCTGTACGCCGTGTATCTCAAGGGCTTTCGCCAAAGCTTCAAGCAGCGCCTGGATAATATGGACGTCCGCTATCCCGACGGTACCGTCCGTACCCTGAAGGAAGCGATGGAGCAAGGCAGAAAGAACGGAAAGCAGTAAAAGAACAGAAGAAAACCCCCCATCTTATCGTAACGACAGGATGGGGGATATTTGCGTTATGAAGCCTTTTTCAGCGGCGTCAGCCGGTTGATCGCCTCCGTGATCGTGAGGAAGAGGAAGAACAGCGGCGTGGTGATCGGCTGGTAGAGATTGACGACCGACTGGACAGCGTAGCAGATGACCGCGCTGAGGAAGATCAGGACGACGGGGTTCTCCTTTGCACGGCGCAGAGCGCGGACCGTGACCGTTCCCAGCAGGGCAAGATAGCTGATCAGTCCCAGTATGCCCTGAGAGATAAAGTAGTTGAGGAATTCGTTGTGGACGCAGTCGGTGGAGCCTTCGTCGAATTTGACCACCATCTCCGGGAAATACGGCTCCATGACAACGTATACGGAATCGGGACCGGTGCCGAACAGCTTATGTACAAAACTGAAGTTTTTGTACTCGTCCATGCTCTTGATCCAGTAGTAGCCGCGATGGGTGCCCCAGTTTTCGTCAAAGCGGAGCAGCCCGGAGAGCGTTTCGCTCAGCTGAGCTTCGGTATTGATGAACGAGAAATACACAAAGGCGAAGAGTCCCGCGGCAAGACCGCCTGCGGACAAGACGATCAGCGTGATCATCACCGCTTTTTTCGGATAGCGCGGCTCCAGTTTCTTTTCGAATACCTGCATCAGAAGATACAGCACGGCGCACACCGCGATCAGGAAATACACCTTTTTGCCGTAGATCAGCGATTGCTGGACGAATTCGAAGCCCTTGCTCCTGTCATCCATGATCGCCGAGAAGATCCGCAGCAGCTTGCCCGACGCGAACATCACGGTCAGCGCCAGCAGATAGCGCTTCATCGTGCGGTACTCGCGCGACGCGAAGATCGCCATCACCGCGAGGATCACGATCAGTCCGAGGATACCGGACAGCGAGTCGGCGCACAGCATGCCGCAGTAGGCAAAGACAGAGGTGACGCCGCCGATGATCCGCAGCCAGCGTTTGGATCCCAGCACAAGGCTCATGACGGCGACCGGCAGGAACAGACACATAAACGCGGATATCAGGTTTTTATTGCCTAAGGTACTGCCGAAATCCAGCACGACCGTCGGCTTGCACTGTTCTCCCGCAAAGAGCTTCCACAGATCGACATAGCCGGTGTAGATGCCCAGAACGTCGATGTAGAAGTAGTTGACGATCGCAAGGAACGCGACGCCGGACGAGAATACCAGAAAGACCGCGATGATATATTCCTTGACAGCGTAGCGGCGCGTGATGATCAGATAGACCAGCAGATAGAAGGTCATCAGCAGCAGACCGTTGTTTCTGCCGCCTAGGTATAATCCGTTATTGCTGAAGATGCCGAAGAAAGCCGCTTCGGTATTATCCGACAGCAGGGTGGAGATCGCCGCGAAGCCGTAGAAGCATAAAAAGGAGACGTCCGCGGGGGAGAGAGGCATGAACCGCAGGGTCGCGCGGTGGACGCGCCGTTCCTCCATATAATCCATCACCGACGCGATCACGACAGAAACGATCAGCAGGATCGACAGCACCAGATACAGATAATACTTATCGGTACGCGCGTGGGCGTATTCATCGGTCAGAAAATACGGGAAAAAGCTGAACATCAGCATCAGATAACAGCTGACAAGGAAGCTCGGCATGGTGCTGTTCTGATACTGCGGGGCGTTGTTTTGTTTGAATGGCGATTTTTTTGACATGCGTACAGGTCCTTTACTGAATATGGTCTCATTGTAAATCAAATCGCCTTCAGTGTCAATAACGCGGCTGAAAATGACCGGAACACGGGGAGAAAACTATTGACAATACGACCTGCATCCGTTATAATATAACAAGTGTTATTTAAAGGAGGGCGTTATGCCGCCTAAGGTAAAGATAACCCGCGACGATATTCTGGACGCCGCGGTGGAGCTGGTAAGGGAACGGGGGGCAGAGGCGCTGACCACGCGCTCTCTCGCCGCACGGCTGAACTGCTCCACTCAACCGATCTTCTCCAATTTTCCGAACATGGACGCGCTCAACGCGGCGGTCTTCGGGAAGGTGTATGAGCGGTACGCCGAAAGCCTGCTTGCCTCGCTCCGTTCCGAAAAATATCCGTCCTACAAGGCGAGCGGCATGGCATATATCAAGTTTGCCGTTGAGGAGCCGAGGCTGTTCCGTCTGCTGTTCATGCGCGAGCGACAGAAGCGGCGAGGAGAGGGTCGACGATACCGCCGAGAGCGAGATGCTGATCGATATCATCATGAAGAACACCGGTCTGAGCAGCGCGTCGGCGCATCTGCTCCATCATGATATGTGGGTGCTCGTGCATGGCCTTGCCGTCATGTACGCGACAGGATTTCAGGAATACAATCAACAAATCACGAGCGAAATGGTGACGGATGTATACTTCGGTCTGCTGGCTCGCTTGAAAGAGAAAGAAAGGATGAACGCTGATGACGGAAATTAAGCTCTCGTCATTGACAAAACGTTACAAGGATCTTACCGCGGTAGACGGTCTGAGCCTTGAGGTGGAAAAGGGCGAGCTGTTCGGACTGTTGGGTGTGAACGGCGCCGGTAAGACCACCACGATCAAGATGCTGTCCACGCTGACAGCTCCCACCTCGGGCGACGCCGAGATCGGCGGCTACAGCATCCTCAGCGATCCGCAGAAGATCCGTGAGATGATCGCGATCTCTCCGCAGGAGACAGCCGTAGCGGAAAACCTGACCGCCCGCGAGAATCTGCGGATGATGGCAGGTATCTACAGCATGGAAAAAGACGCGGCAGACAAGAAGATCAGCGAGCTGTGCGAAGCGCTGGGACTGCGTTCCGTAATGGATAAGCGCCTCAAGAAGATGTCCGGCGGTTACAAGCGCCGCGTTTCCATCGCGATGGCGCTGATCAATTCTCCGAGCGTCCTGTTCCTTGACGAGCCGACGCTGGGTCTGGACGTCATCGCACGCAGTGAGCTTTGGGACGCGATCAAGGCGATCAAGGGCGAGCTGACCATTATTCTGACCACCCATTATCTGGAAGAGGCGGAGGAGATGTGCGACCGCTTTGCCGTTATGAAGGACGGAAAGCTGATCACCGTGGGCTCTGCCGAGGATATCAAGAAGGAAGCCGGCGAGGATGACTTTGAGGCCGCCTTCGTCAAGCTGGTAAAGGAGGGACGCTCATGAGATGGCTTGCATTCACCAAGCGCACCGCAAAAGAGATCATACTTGACCCGCTGACCATCGCGTTCGGTCTGGGGATGCCGGTAGCGCTTCTGCTGCTCTTGTCCGCGATCAACAGCGGTATCCCCGAGGGCTACGGCCCCAGCAACTTCAGGATCGATAACCTGACCCCCGGCGTCAATGTGTTCGCCATGTCGTTTTTGACCTTGATGGCAGGTCTGCTGCTTGCCAAGGACAGAGGCTCTTCGCTGCTGCAGCGACTGCTGACCACCCCGCTGACCGCGGTGGATTATATCGTCGGCTATACGCTTCCGCTGCTGCCCATCGCCGTATGTCAGGGCGTCATTTGCTACGTTGTCGCGCTGATCATGGGACTTTCCTTTACGGGCAACATCTTCCTTTCCATCCTGATCTCACTGATCCCCGCGCTGTTTTTCACCTCGCTGGGACTCCTGCTCGGCACTTTGCTGAATGAAAAGCAGGTCGGCGGTATCTGCGGCGCTTTGGTGACCAACCTCACCGCGTGGCTGTCCGGCGCATGGTTCAGCCTCGATATGGTCGGCGGCGCGTTCAAGGTCATCGGTCAGATCCTGCCGTTCTATCACGCGGTCGAAATGCAGAAGGCGATGCTTCACGGCGATTTCAGCGGTATCCTGACAGAGGGACATATCTGGGTCGTCCTCGCGTATACCGTCGCTGTCTTTGTACTGGCGATCGTACTGTTCACATCGAAAATGCGGGAGAAATGATTCTCGTACATAGCAAAGCACGGCTGCCCCGAAAGGAGCAGCCGTTCATTTTTTTGTTCAGTTGTTCAATGCTTTTGCCTGATCAGCCGTACCGAATTCAGCACGCAGAGCAGGCAGACGCCGGTATCGGCGACGACCGCCAGCCACAGCGGGGCGATCCCGAACGCCGCCAGCGTGATGACCAGCACCTTGACCGCCAGCGAGAACGCGATATTGCCGCGCACGGTGTTCACGGTCCTGCGGCAGATCCGCAGCGCCTTCGGCAGAGCGGAGAGGTTTTCCGCGGACAGCACCATGTCTGCCGATTCGATCGCCGCGTCGGAGCCGAGTCCCATCGCGATGCCGCAGTCGGAGCGCGACAGCACCGGAGCGTCGTTGATGCCGTCGCCGACAAAGCAGCAGCTTCCGTTTTGACCGATCAGGCTTTCCACACATTTGACCTTGTCCTCGGGGAGCAGCTCGCTGTGGAGCTCGGTGACGCCGATGCGCTCCGCGACCGCCTGACACGCACAAGCCTTGTCGCCGGACAGCATGATCAGCTTCTTGACGCCGAGCGCTTTCAGCTCTGCGAGGACGCTTTTTGCCTCGCGGCGCGGCTGTTCGCTGATCTCGATCAGACCGATCACTTCGTCATCTCTCGTGACCGCTGTCGCACTGACGCCCTTCGCTTTTGTCACGGAGTAGGTGTGAGCGCCGTCTGAGGCGGATACGCCGTGTCCGGAGATCTCTGTGTGGTCTTTTAATTCGATTTCAGAAATATGATGCGCCTGCACGTAATCACGGATCGCCGCGGCGATCGGATGAGCCGAATGCGCTTCGACAGACAACGCTAGCTGTAATATTTCTTTTGAGGAATAATCACTGCAGGATTTGATTTCTTTCACAGAAATATGATGATCCGTCAGCGTGCCTGTTTTGTCAAAGGCGAAGCAGGTCGCTTTGGCAAGCACCTCCACAAATCTGCCGCCCTTGATCAGCACGCCCGCCTTGGACGCCGCGCCGATGCCCGCAAAGTAGGCGAGAGGGACGGAGATCACGATGGAGCAGGGACATGACGCGACAAGGCACACCAGTGCGCGGTGGATCCACAGCGTCCACTCACCGGTCATCAGCGACGGGATCACGGCGATCAGCACGCCGATAAAGATCACGACCGGCGTATAGATCCGCGCGAATCGGGAGATCATCTTCTCGCCGGCGCCTTTATTTTTCGCGCTTTCCTCCACCAGCCTGACGATGCGCGTCGCGGCGCTGTCCGCGTACAGCTTCGTCGTTTTCATGCGCACGGTGCGGTCGTTGTTCATCATGCCGCTGAGCAGCTCACTGCCGACCGTCACGTCCACCGGGACGGATTCGCCGGTCAGAGAGGACGCGTCAACGGTCGTGCTGCCCTCGATGATCTCGCCGTCCAGCGGGACGCGGGTGTGGGGCGGGATCTCCAGAAGCGTTCCGATGGGGATCTCCTTTGCGGGGACCTCGACCGTGCCGCCGTTTTCCACACGGAAAGCGGTATCGGGACGGATATCCGCCAGCTTGCGGATGTCGCGGCGGGATTTTTCCACCGCCTTGTCCTCGAGAAGCTCGCCGATGCCGAACAGCACCGTGACTGCCGCCGCTTCCACAAATTCACCCAGCACCATGGCGGCGACCACCGCCACCGTCATCAGGGTCGTTTCGTCGATACGGAGCTTGAGGACGGACTTGACGCCCTCGATGACGACCTCATAGCCGGACAGCACGGCGGAGATCACGGAAAGGATCGCGCAGGGGAGAGCTGCGCCTTCCCTAAAATGCAGGATGAATGCCGCGATGAACAGCACTGCCGACAGACACAGCAGTACGATCTTCACCTTGTCGGTTTCTTCCTCTTGTTCTTCGGCGTCATCCGATTCCTTGACGGTCACGCCGTCCTCGATGCTGTCGACGATCGCCTGCACATCTGTAACGATATTTCTTTTGTCGCAATTTAATGACAGCTCCTTTGTCGCAAAGGAAAACCGTACATCGCTGTATTCAGGCGTATCGATCAGTTTTTTCTCGATCTTAGCCGCGCAGTTGGCGCAGTTCAGACCTTCCAGGATCAATTCGTGTTTCATATTCTTACTCCATAATATGCTCGAGACCCATCTCGAAGATCTTCCGGATATGCTCGTCCTCCAGAGAATAGTAGCTCTGCTTGCCGTCGCGGCGCACCTTGACAAGGTTCTCCTGACGCAGAACGCGCAGCTGGTGGGAAACAGTGCTTTGCTCCATGCCGACGATATCGGCGATACAGCAGACGTTCAGCTCCTCTTCAAAGAGCGCGCACATGATGCGGATGCGGGTGGAATCGCCGAATACCTTGAAGAAATCCGCCAGCTCAAAGAGCGTGTCGGTGGCAGGCATTTTCGATTTGGTAGCCTCTACAAGTGTTTTATGGTCATCGTGAGCCATGACTGACCTCCTGTATGTTGAATAAATGAACATATGAACAACTATTCATATGTTAATACTATCATAGTACATCTGCTCTCGGTTGTCAAGAGGTCAGGCATTGAAAAATCCGGAATAATGTTATATAATAGCGTTTGTACAGTCAGGAGGTTGCATATGGGAAGAGCTGACCCGACCGCCGTCATCTTTGATATGGACGGCGTCATCTTTGATTCCGAGCAGGCGTATATCGACTCATTCCGCGCGGTTTGCGAGGACGAGGGGATCCCGTTCATCGAGCAGGCGTGTACCGACTGCATCGGTGTGAACCGGGATCGCAGCAAGGAGATCTTTGAAGCGGCATACGGTAAGGACTTTGATTTTCCGTACTATTATGATAAGGTGCGGGAGAGGATGCACGTCCTGCGCTTTGATCTGAAGCCGTACGTCCATAAGATCATTTTGTACCTGAGATCGCGGCGTGTGCCGATCGCTCTGGCGTCCTCCACGCGGGAGGCCTCCGTCAGACGGATGCTCGGCGAGGCGGGCTTGCTGCAATACTTTGACGTTGTTGTCTGCGGCGATATGGTCAGTCACTCCAAGCCCCACCCGGAGATCTTTCTGACTGCCGCGCGATGGCTGGGAGCGGAGCCGATGAACTGCTATGTCATCGAGGACAGCTTCAACGGGATCCGCTGTGCCCACAACGCGGGCATGCACCCGATCATGGTGCCGGATATCTTACAGCCGGACGCGGAGATCGGCGCGATGGCGGAGGTCGTCCTGCCGACGCTGAACGAGGTCATCGGGTATCTGGATGACAAGCTGTGAAGCATATGATGAGCCTGCATCCCGCGCCGTTTTCCATGATCGCCTGCGGGATGAAAACGATCGCACCCGTCAGTGCAGGTACGGTGTGCCGGGCATTGAGATTGCAATAATGAGGTGATTTGAAATGTATGAGATCGATTATTTGCCGCGTTTTCGTGAGAGCGAGGCGGACGGTCTGGTATCTGCCAAAGGATATTTTTACTATTTTCAGGATATTGCCGCCGGTCTGTATCACGCGATGGGCAAGGGCAATAACAAGATCCCGCAGAAGTACGGCGTGGCGTGGGTCTAT
Source organism: uncultured Eubacteriales bacterium (assembly GCA_900315815.1). Taxonomy (GTDB): domain Bacteria; phylum Bacillota; class Clostridia; order Oscillospirales; family Acutalibacteraceae; genus Ruminococcoides. The sequence goes on along the minus strand of ONAS01000050.1, from coordinate 1,090 downwards.
TCCAAATACAGGGTCAAGATCTATGACAAGACCGATTTTGATCAGCTGATCCATATCGCGACGTGGGTGTCCAAGCTGGACGCGGTGCGCTCGATCCAGGAGATGCGGATCACAAGGGGAGAGGACGTCCTGTGCGAGGGTCGGCTGGAGAGCTGTGTCGTGGATATGCAGGCGAAGAAGATCGCGCGGCTTGCCCGCATCGAGCTGCCCGACGATCTGGCGGAGGGGAATCCCACCTCTGTGGAGCCGTTCACCCGCCGTCTGAAGCCCTCTGAGAACATGGAGTACCGCTATACCCATACCGTGGAGTACACGGACATCGACCTCAACCGTCACATGAACAACCTGCACTATATCGATATGTTCATGAACGCGTTCGATCTTGATTTCTATGACCGCCTGTTCATCCATGACTTTGAGATCCAATACATCAATCAGGCGTATTATCACGACGAGCTGCGGATCTTCTGTGAGCAGAACGGCGACGAATACCGCCTGTTCGCGCTGAACAGGGACGACGTCGTGATCGCGGCATGCGTGATCAAGGTGAGAGCATATGAAGAAGCGTGAGCAGACGGCCGTGCGCTATCGCGAAAACCTGAGCATCCAACCGTCGTATACGGACTACATCTTCAACCAGTGGCATCCCGATGTGGAGAAGCTGGCGTTCGGCACGCACGGTCATGTCGGAAGAGAGGGGTGCGGTGCGGTCGCCATCCATAATGTGATGAAATTCATCGGCGAGGGGCAGAATTTCTGTGACGTTCTGCGCGAGATGGAGGAGCTGAACATGACATGGCTGGGGGCGCGCTTCGGCACCAAGCCGCTGTCGCTGGGCAGGTATTTCAGAAGGCATAAAATTCCTTATTGGAAATATCATTTCCCTGCGGAGTTCAAGGCGGCGCTGTTGTCGCACCGTATCGGCATCGTGAACACATGGAACAAGCGTCTGCGCGGCATGCATTTTTACTGCGTGTATTACAGCAGGGAGGAGAACGCCTTCTACACCGCCAACCTGCGTACGCCCGGCACGGAGTTTGAGCCGATCACGCCGGACGAGATCAGCAGCCGCCGTTTCATCGGCAGGCAG
>ONAS01000049.1 GCA_900315815.1 uncultured Eubacteriales bacterium | reverse complement strand
ACTGCTCGTTGTTGTTGAGCACATCCGTCAGCACGCAGTGAAAGCTCGTATTGATGCCGATCCTGCGGGGCTCGCTGCTTTGGTTCAGCAGGACGTATACCTTCTGGCTGTCCGTGTGCATCGAGAAGCACATGTGCTCGAGCTGGATGATCTCGTTCTTGTACTGACCGGTCTGAAAAGCCTCCAGCGTGTGCTTGATCCTGCCGAGCCGGCAGATATGCCCGAACAGGTCGTAATCCGGATTTTCCAGCGCGTCAAGGTTCATTTCTCTGCGGACGTCATCGTCGGAGTGCCCCTTGACGATCCTGCCCTCGACCGCGAATTCGCTGCCGTAGTAGATCGACGGCGCGCCCGGCATGGTGTACAGCATGGTGTATACGTTCTTCAGCAGCGCCTTGTCGCGGATGATGCTCGCGACGCGCGTCACGTCGTGATTGTCCGCGAAGTTGTACAGATACAGGCCTTTGTAAATGCCCCAGTCGCCGCATTCTCTGTCCATCGAGTGGGCAAATTCAAAGTAGTTGCGGTCGTTGTGGCTGGAATACAGTCCCTTGTAGATCTCATAGTTGGTGACGGAATCCAGCATGTCGGGATTCGCCCAGCGGTTGTAGTCGCCGCCGACGATCTCGCCGTACATCCAGAAGTCGGGCTTGAGCGCCCTGCAGGTCGCTTTCAGCTTTTTGAAGAAGTCGAGGTCCATCACGTTCGCCGCGTCAAGACGCAGACCGTCGATGCCGAATTCCTCGATCCAGTATTTCACGGCGTCCAGCAGATGCTCCACCACAAAATCGTTCTGCAGATTCAGCTTGACCAGATCATAGTGACCCGCCCAGCCCTCATAGGTGAAGTGATCGCCGTAGGGGCTCTGACCGTCAAAGCGGACATTCCGGAACCATGAGGCGTAGATCGAGCCGTAGCCGTTTTGCTGCAGATCCTTGAACGCGAAGAAATCGCGGCCGACATGGTTGAAAACGCCGTCCAGCAGAACGCGGATGCCGTTTGCGTGCAGGGTATCGCAGAGCCTTTTGAAGCTCTCGTTATCGCCGAGACGGGAGTCGATCTTATAGTAGTCGATCGTATCGTAGCCGTGCTTTGTGCTTTCGAATACGGGATTGAATACGATCGCGTTGACGCCCATTTTCTTGAAATGGGGGATGAAATCATAGAGCTTATCCAGCCGGTAGGTCAGCTGAAAATCGTTGTACTTCGGCGCTCCGCAGAATCCGAGCGGATAAATATTGTAGAACACCGTATCGTGAATCCAATGCATAAAAATACCTCCTGTGGGTGATATAGCTGTCATTATATCATGTTTTTGCGCAAAGTCAATCAAAACGGGGTGAAAAAGTAATTGTTGAATTCTTGCAAAGTCTGTGTTATGATAGTACAAGATTTGTAAAAGCAGGTGATAAGCATGGCGAATTTTACCAACGTCGACGAAAGGGTCGAAACCAAAACCGAAAAGCATGTCCGTATTTTCCTTGCCGTGATGTATTTTCTCCAGACGGTCGTGACGACGATCCCGTTTATCCAGGGAAAGGTGACGATCGACGGTGAGAGCGGCTATGCCACGCTGACAGCGCTGAATCTGCTGATCCAGACCGACGGCTATGCGGACAGAAGCTCGATCCCGCTTGCGGCGGTCGGCGCCGTGCTGGTGATCTTCCCGATGGTCGCGTTCTTCTTCTGCGTGCTGGATTCCAAATCCCGCATCAAATACATCGTGTCCGGCGCCTGCTGCTTCGTCTGCGCCGCGCTGATCGCCTTTGTTCTGGCGAGCGTGATCTCGATCGGCGCGATCATCACGCTGGTACTCAATGTCATCTGTCTGTTTATGTGCTCTCAGGGCTTCCAGGCGACCTCCATGCGCATGAGAGAACAGCAGAAAAAAGCAATGAAATGATCCCTGCGGCAGCCGCGTTCGGCTGCCGCTTTTGTATATCCGCGCGTGACGCGTCATATAATGGAGCGGTGATGCTTGTGAAACCAAAGCTGCTTGCCGCTTTTTGCGTCATATGCGCGGTATGCGTCCTGCTGTGCGGGTGTGTGCGGGTGATCCGCTCCCCGAAGGACGAGATCCGCCTGTATGACTGGGCGGGAGAATTCGATAACGGCAATACCGCCGTGCTGACCTTTGACGGCAGCCGCGCCTCCTTTACGCTGAAAAACAATGACTTTTCGCTGACGATCAGCGGGCTTTGCTCGCTTTCCGACGATGATTTCGTGATCCTCAGCGAGGAGGACGGCGTCGGATATACGTTCGGCTACGCGCTCCGCGGAGACAGTATCGTGCTGTATTATCAGGGCGGCGCGCTCACGCTGGAGAAAAAAGGCGAAAAATAGTATTGCCAACGCCTGCCGTATCTGTTAGAATGGTATCATTGAAAATCTGATGATACGGTGATAACTATGACACATCTGAAAAATCTGCTGTCCGCGGTGCTGGCGGGTGTGATGATCTCCTTCGGCGGCGGGGTGTTCCTCGCCTGCGAGAACAAGATCGTCGGCGCTCTGCTGTTCTCACTGGGACTGACCGTGATCCTTCTCAACGGCTTTCTGCTGTTCACGGGAAAAACCGCTTATCTGCTGGAGAACAAGCCTTCCTATATCCTCCTGCTGTGCCTGATCTGGGTCGGCAACATCCTCGGGTGCATGGGTATGGGCGCGCTGGTCGGCTTCGCGAAGCCCGCTCTCACCGAGACCGCTTCCGGGCTGTGTGACGCAAAGCTGCAGCAAACGCCGCTCCAGACGATCGCGCTGGGCGCCTTGTGCGGCGTTCTGGTATACATCGCCGTCGATTTCTTCAAGGCGACCGCCGACAAGAAAGATTTCAACAAATACCTGATCGTCTTTACCGCGATCCCCGCGTTCATCATCTGCGGCTTTGAGCATTCCGTAGCGGATATGTTCTACTTTGCCGCCTCCGGCGCACTGTATACCGGCAAGGGCATCCTTTACATCCTGCTGGTCACGGCGGGCAACCTCGTCGGCGCCGTGGTGTTCCATGTCGTCAGGAAATTTGTGACGGCAGAGACAAAAAAGTAAAAAATCAGCCGAAAAACACGTTCGATTTTGTGACAAAAAACCGCTGAAAAAAGGCGGTTTTTTTCTTTTTGCAGTTGATAACACGACGTTTTTGTGCTATAATAAACTGTCAAAATGTGTACTTATGTCCTTGCAGGGCTTATTGTTCTGAATCAGAATAATAGTAGACGATTCGGGAGGGAATTGTTTGATTATTCTCGGAATTGACCCCGGCTACGCGATCGTCGGCTGGGGCGTCATCGAATATCAGGCGAACAGTTTTTGCCCGGTCGCGTTCGGCGCGATCACCACACCGGCGCACACGGCCTTTGAGGACCGTCTGCTGCGGATCTATGACGACACGGTCGAGGTGATCAGACGGTCGCGTCCCGACGCGGTGTCCATCGAAAAGCTGTATTTCAACACGAATATCACGACCGGCATCCAGGTCGCGCACGCGAGAGGCGTGATCATCCTGGCGGCGCGTCAGGCGGGGATCCCGGTATATGAGTACACGCCGCTGCAGGTCAAAACAGCGGTCACCGGCTACGGCAAGGCAAAAAAACCGCAGGTCATGGAAATGACGCGGCGGCTGCTGCATCTCAAGGAGGTGCCGAAGCCCGATGATACCGCGGACGCGCTGGCGATCGCGATCACGCACACACAGGCGGCAGGCACTGACCTGCGGCGCTTACTGATGAAAAGAAGGAATGACGACACATGATATATTCTGTACGGGGCAATCTGATACTGATGGACGTGGGCTTTGCCGTTGTGGAATGCGGCGGCGTGGGCTACCGTGTCCAGACCTCTGTATCCACCCAGAAGCAGCTGAAGCTCAACACCGAGGTCATGCTGTACACGCATATGAACGTCCGTGAGGACGCGATGGAGCTGTTCGGCTTTGCGTCGAAATCCGAGCTGAACACCTTCCGCATGCTGATCGGCATCACCGGCGTCGGTCCCAAGGTCGCGCTGGCGATCCTGTCCGAGCTCAGCTCCGAGCAGATCGCGATGTGCGTATCTGCCGGCGACAGCAAGACCCTGACCCGCGCAAACGGCGTAGGTCCGAAGCTGGCACAGCGCATCGTGCTGGAGCTGAAGGACAAGATCAAGGGCATCAGCACCGAGAGCTTCGACCCCGGCAAGGGAACGGTGATCGCCGACACGGGCAACGTGTCCAAGGCAGTCGCGGCGCTCGCGGTATTCGGCTATTCCGCCGCCGACGTCACCCCGATTCTGTCCCGCCTTGACCCGGGCATGACGGTCGAGGAAATGATCACCGCGACCCTGCGGCAGATGGCATAACGAAAGGATCATAACGAATGGAATATAAAACCGATTTTGAGATGGATTTCGAGGACAGGCTGATGAATACCTCGGAAAATCCGTCGGATACACCGGACTCGGATAACCCCCTGCGTCCGCGGACGCTGGACGAATACATCGGTCAGGACAAGGCGAAGGAAAATCTGAAGGTCTTTATCGAGGCGGCGAAAAAACGCGGCGAATCGCTGGATCACGTACTGCTGTACGGACCTCCCGGACTGGGCAAGACCACGCTGTCTGCGATCATCGCGCATGAGATGGGCGTGAATATCCGCATCACCTCGGGACCCGCGATCGAAAAGCCCGGCGATCTCGCGGCGCTGCTGACCAACCTGAACCCCGGCGACGTGCTGTTTATCGATGAGATCCACCGCCTGTCGCGGTCGGTCGAGGAGATCCTGTACCCCTCGATGGAGGATTTCGCGATCGATATCATCACCGGCAAGGGTCAGATGGCGGCGTCCTATCATCTGCCGCTCCCGCGCTTCACGCTTGTCGGCGCGACGACCAGAGCCGGTCAGCTGACCGCTCCGCTGAGAGACCGCTTCGGGGTCGTGCTCCGTCTGGAGCTGTACACGCCCGAGGAGCTTGCGAAGATCATCACCCGCTCGGCGGGCATCCTCAATATCAGGATCGACGAGGAGGGCGCTCTGGAGCTTGCGTCCCGTTCACGCGGAACGCCCAGGATCGCCAACCGTCTGCTCAAGCGCGTCCGTGACTTTTCCGAGGTCATCGGCGACGGGATCATCGATCTGAAGGTCGCGCAGACCGCTCTTGACAAGCTCGAGATCGACGAGCTGGGTCTTGACCAGAACGACCGCCGCATGCTGCATGCGATGATCAAGTATTATCGCGGAGGTCCCGTGGGACTTGAAACGCTTGCCGCCGCGATCGGCGAGGAGGCGGTCACGATCGAGGACGTCTATGAGCCGTATCTCATGCAGATCGGCTTCCTCTCGCGCACACCGCGCGGCCGCTGCGTGACTGCCGCCGCGTACGAGCATCTGGGCTATAAGGTACCGTCCGGCACCGCACCGGCTCAGGGCAGTCTGTTTGACGACTGAGCGCGGCTGAAAGCATTTCACGCGGATTATTAATTTGATTATTTCTTGGAGAATATATGCGTAGCTCTGAATTTTGGAAGGATTATGAGCTGATCGACGCTTCTCAGGGAGAGCGACTGGAGCGGTGGGGAGATATCATCCTGATCCGCCCCGACCCGCAGGTCATCTGGAATACCGAGCGGAAGCATCCCCTGTGGCGCAGCGCTCATGCCCGCTATCACCGCTCGAATACCGGCGGGGGAAAGTGGCAGGTTTACAAAAAAATACCCGATTCGTGGCAGATCGGCTACCGCGATCTGCTGTTTCACGTCAAGCCGATGGGCTTTAAGCACACCGGCATTTTTCCGGAGCAGGCGGTCAACTGGGACTTTGCCGCCGACGTCATACGCCGATCCGACAAGCCCCTCAGCGTGCTGAACCTGTTCGGCTACACCGGCTGTGCGACGATATCGTGCCTGAAGGCGGGCGCGTCGGTGTGTCATGTGGACGCGTCAAAGGGCATGGTCGCGTGGGCTAAGGAAAACGCGGCGGCGTCCGGCGTTGCGGATCGGCCCGTCAGATGGATCGTCGACGACTGCGCGAAATTCGTCGCGCGTGAGATCCGCCGCGGCAGAAAATATGACGGCATCATCATGGATCCGCCGTCCTACGGCAGGGGCCCGTCCGGAGAGATCTGGAAGCTGGAGGAACAGCTTTATTCTTTTGTAGAATTATGCGCCGACGCTCTCAGCGACGCCCCGTCCTTTGTGATACTGAACTCATACACGACCGGTCTGTCGGCGTCCGTCATGGAATACATCCTCGGCGTACTGCTGCAGAGGCGGTTCGGCGGGACGGTCAGCTCCGACGAGATCGGCTTGAAGGCGACCGAAACAGGTCTGTATGTGCCGTGCGGTTCGACCGCGATCTGGCAGAAATAATATTTTCCCGATGGAAAGCGACCCCCTCGGGGCGTTTATCTGAAAAGGAATGAAGGTATATGGAATTTATCAGAATTGAAGATCTCTGGTTCAGGTACGACGAGTCCGAAGAAGCTCCCGCAAAGGATGAGCGGTACGTCCTCGAAAACCTGAGCATGACGATCGGCAAGGGCGAATTCATCGCCGTTGTCGGTCATAACGGATCCGGCAAAAGCACGGTCGCGAAGCACCTCAACGCGATGCTGATCCCCTCGATGGGCAAGGTATATATCGACGGCATGGATACCGCCGATGAAAGCCTGACCTTTGATATCCGCCGCAGAGTGGGACTGGTCCTGCAGAACCCCGACAATCAGCTTGTCGCGGGCATCGTGGAGGAGGACGTCGCGTTCGGCCCCGAAAATCTGGGGATCGAGCCCGCCGAGATCCGTGAACGGGTGGATTTTGCCCTCAAGGCGGTGGATATGTACGACTACCGTCTGAAAGCGCCCCACAAGCTGTCCGGCGGTCAGAAGCAGCGCGTCGCCATCGCGGGGATCATCGCGATGAAGCCCGACTGTATCGTGCTTGACGAGCCGACCGCGATGCTTGATCCCAAGGGCAGGGCAGAGGTGCTGGATACCATCCGGAAGCTGAACCGTGAAAACGGCATCACCGTCGTCATGATCACGCATTACATGGAGGAAGCGGTCATGGCGGACCGTGTGTTTGTGATCGACGACGGCAAGCTGCTGACGAGCGGCACGCCGGATGAGGTGTTCTCGCAGGTGGAGCTGCTGAAGCGTCACCGCCTTGACGTTCCTCAGGCGACGGAGCTGTGCTACAAGCTGCGCGCCTGCGGCGTGAACATCGACCGTCTGCCGCTGACGGAGGACGAGTGCTGTGCGCTCCTGAAGGAGGTGCTGGCATGAGCTTACTGTCTGCACGTGATCTTGTTTACACCTACTCGCAGGGGTCGCCTCTCGAGCATATCGCGGTGAACAAGGTCGATTTCGATATCGAACAGGGCGAATTCATCGGCGTCATCGGACACACCGGCTCCGGTAAATCGACGCTGGTACAGATGCTCAACGGCCTGCTCAAGCCGACCGCGGGCACGATCACCCTCGACGGCGTCAATATCTGGGCGAAGCCCAAGGAGATCCGCAAGATCCGCTTCCGCGTGGGTCTGGTGTTCCAGTATCCCGAGTACCAGCTCTTTGAGGAGACCGTCGCGAAGGATATCGCCTACGGCCCGACGAATATGGGGCTGGATCAGGAGGAGATCGAGGATCGGGTCGTCAACGCGGCCAAGTTCGTCGGTCTGAAGTCCGAGCTGCTGTCCAAATCTCCCTTTGATCTGTCCGGCGGCGAAAAGCGCCGCGCGGCGATCGCGGGCGTGATCGCGATGGATCCCGATATCCTGATCCTCGACGAGCCGTGCGCGGGTCTTGACCCCGTCGGCAGAGATATTTTACTGGCACAAATCTACAATTATCATAAAGAGCGCGGCAATACCGTTATCCTTGTTTCTCATTCGATGGAGGACGTCGCGACCGTCTGTGACCGCGTGATGGTGATGAACCACGCGCGGCTGGAGATGTTCGACACCGCTCAGAGCGTTTTCTCCCGCGGTGAGGAATTGAGCGGTATGGGACTGCGCGTACCGCAGATCACATCGATCATCGACAGCCTGATCGAGGCGGGGATCCCGCTGGAAAAGGGTGTGCTGACGGTCGATAAGGCGGTGCTGGGTATCACCGAATACCTGAAAAAGGAGGGAAGATTATGAGAGACGTGACTCTCGGTCAATACTTCCCGTGTGATTCGGTATTGCACCGTCTGGATCCGAGACTGAAGATCGTCAGCCTGATCACATTCATCGTGCTGACCTTCTGTACGTTCAATTTCTGTTCGCTCGGCGTTGTCGCCGCGCTGGTGATCGCCGTGGTGGCTCTCAGCAATGTACCGCTCAAAATGTACCTCAAGAGCCTCAAGGTCATCATCATCATCGTGGTGATCACATCGATCCTGAACTTGTTTTACGGACAGGGGGAGCCGATCTTTGAGTGGTGGATTTTCAAGGTGACGCTGGCGGGCATCTATAACGCGATCTTCGTCTGCGCCCGCATCATCTGTCTGATCCTGTTCAGCTCCGCGCTGACCTTCACCACGACGCCGAACGACCTGACCGACGCGCTGGAAAGACTGATGAAGCCGCTGACGGTATTCCATATCAAGGTGCATGAGATCGCGATGATGATGACCATCGCCCTGCGGTTCGTGCCGACCCTGCTGGAGGAGACCGACAAGATCATGGCGGCGCAGAAGGCGAGAGGCGCCGATATGGAAAGCGGCAACCTGATCACCCGCGTCAAGGCGCTGATCCCCGTACTGGTGCCGCTGTTCGTGTCCTCCTTCCGACGCGCCTATGAGCTGGCGGTCGCGATGGAATGCCGCTGTTATCAGGGCGGCAAGGGACGCACCAGAATGAAACAGCTGAAACTGCACAAACGCGATTACATCTGCATGGCGGTCAGCCTGCTGGTGATCGCCGGAGTTATACTATGCAACATCTTTCTTCCTCAGATTCACTGAGAAACCTGCTGCTGACAATCGCATATAAAGGAGACCGCCTGCACGGCTGGCAGATCCAGGAGAACGCGCTGACGGTGCAGGAGGTCTTTCAGGACGCGCTGTACGAGATCATTCACGAGCGCCCGGACATCAAGGGCTGTTCGCGTACCGACAGCGGCGTCCACGCCAATATGTACTGTGTGTCGATGAGGATCGCCCATCCCATCACCAACGACCATCTGATGCTGGCGATGAACCGTTATCTGCCGGATGACGTAGCGGTGCTCAAGGTCGAGGACGTACCGGACGATTTTCATGCGCGGTATTCCTGCAAGGGCAAGGAATATGTGTACAAGGTTTGGAACAGCCGCGTCCGCAATCCGTTCCTTCATCAAGCGGCGCTGCATTACCGCTATGAGATGGACGTCGAAATGCTAGACCGTGAAGCACAGGCGTTCGTCGGCGCACATGACTTTTCGTCGTTTTGTACGCTCGATAAGCGGGAAAAGGGCGATTTTGTCCGCACGGTACAGTATTTCCGCGTGGAGCGCGACGGCGAGCTGGTCACCTTTACGGTGGCGGCGGACGGCTTTTTGTACAATATGGTGAGGATCATGGTGGGGACGCTGCTGGCGATCAATCAGGGCAGGATCCCCGCAGGCTCTCTCGAGCGCATCATCGCCGCAGAGGACAGAAGGAACGCCGGTCCGACAGCGCCCGCGTGCGGACTGTATCTGAACAGGGTGTTTTACTAGGAATTACATATTCACGGAGATTCAGGTGAAAATATGGATAAACATGGCAAGAGATTTTTCGAGGACGTCGATGAACCGACCAGGGTGATCGATCTCAAAGAAGAGGATATCAAGGACGAATGGGAAGAGGATATCGACACGATCGACGAAGAAACAGAAGCCGCAGAAAAGAATAAGGTCGACGAACCGACGAAAGTCATCGAGGAGATCCCGTCCGACAAAGGATCCGATAAAAAGGGCAAAGAAAAAAAGTCCAAGGATAAGAAGCTCAAGGAAAAAACGCCTAAAGAAAAAAAGAAAAAGGACACAACGGCGGAGGACAGGGAATCCGAAAAAGAGAAAAAGCAGCAGGAGAGGCTGAAGGAAAAGAACGAGAAAAAGCTCGACAGGCTGATGAAAAAGAAGCAGCGCCGGGAAAAAAGCTCTGACAGGGATGTGCTCTCCTATGAGGATATGCCGCTTGAGGAACGCGAGGAGCGCGCTGAAAAAAAGACGCATTCGATCGACAAAAAGCGGATCATCGCCGTTGTGCTGATCATGCTGGTCCTCTTCGGCATCGTATTCGTCTTTGCAAACGCCGATAAGCTGTCGTGGCATAATATCAGGAACTACGTCAAATACGGTATCCTGAATCAGAGGAACGACGAGCATTTTCCCGTCAGCATCCAGGGGGAAAACGTCGACGTCGGCAATTTCTCCAGAATGGGGCAGGATATCTGTTACGCGTCCGATACCAAGCTGCAGATCATCAATAACTACGGCAGAACGGAATACTCCACCCAGCACGGCTTTACCAACCCCGTTCTGAAAACCTCCGATCAGTATGCGCTGATCTTCAGCCTGGGCGGCAGCGGCTTCCAGATCAATTCCTATGAGAAGACGCTGTTTTCCTCTCAGACCGAGGACAGGATCCTGACGGCGGATATCATCGACAAGGGGACCTACGCGCTGGTGACCACCAGCACGGGCTATCTCTCCAAGCTGCAGGTCTATAATAAGGATAATGAGAAGATTTTCGGCTATTCCTTCGCCGACTACTACGTGACCGCCGTCAGCCTTGCTCCCAACGGCAAAAACGCGGTGGTGACCGGTATCTCGGCGCACAACGGCTCGGAGATCGCTTCGATATATGTATTGGATTTCACCAAGGACAAGCCCGCGTATCTGGAGGAGATCGGGGAAAACATCTTCTACGATGTGCAGTATCTCAACGATACCTACGCATGCGCTGTGGGCAACGCCGCGGTATGCACCGTCAATACCAGAAACGGCGAGGTCAATACCACCGGGTATGAGGGCAAGGACCTGACCGCGTACTGCTTCAATACGGACACCGACAACTTCTCGATCTCGCTGTCGCGCTCCGGCGACGGACGCAACTGTCAGATCCTGTCCTTCAAAACGGACGGTCAGCTGTCGGATTCCTTTGATACGGATTACATGGTCAAGTATATCTCTACCTACAAGGGCAGGGTCGCGCTGCTGACGCCGGATGTGATCTATCTGTACTCAAAGAGCGGCAGCCTTGAATCCAAAAAGGAAGTATCCAATGAACCGCGAGCGGTCGTGCTGTACACCTCCTCCGACGCGTATGTGCTGGATACCAACGAAATCAGTTCACTGACAATTTGAGGTAGCGTATGATCTATGACATCATCTCTGCAGTCATTTTTGTACTGCTGATCGTTTACGGCGTACGCCGCGGAGCGGCAAGAACGCTGGCGGGACTGCTTGTGACGTTCGTGTCATATACCGGCGCGACGTTCCTCGGCAAGCTGATCTCCGTCAATATCTACAATCTGGTCCTGAGACCGACGATCCATGATACGGTCGTCAGCACCGTGTCGGATTTCAGCCACGCCTCTCTTCAGGATGCGCTGGCAAAGATCGACATCAGCAAGATCGACTTTCTCAATCTGCAGGACACCATCAAGGGCGCGATCAGCGACGGTATGAGCGGTCCGATCGATGAGATCTCCGCAAATGCCGGCAAAACGGCGGAAACGGTGGTGGAGCCGATCGTCATCGGCGTCATGTCGTTTTTCATCACCATCTTTCTGTTCTTCCTTCTGTGGTTTTTGCTCAGCAAGTTCGTGCTGCCGCTGCTGCTGAAGGTATTCAGACTGCCGGTCATCCGTCAGATCGATATGGTTCTGGGCGGCGTGCTGGGCGCGGCAGAGGCATTTTTGCTGATCTGCATGCTCGCGTATCTGCTGAAGCTGGTGATCCCGCAGATCACAACGGATCTGCCGCTGCTGCAGGAGGAAACAATTTACAAATCATTCATATTTAAACATCTTTATGATGGTAATATATTCTCAACGTTCGCATCCTGGCTGTCGATATAGTCATGAAGCGGACCGATAAGGGCAGGACGAGGAAACTATGAGTAACACAACAGGAACAATGGAAGCAATTGATAAGAAGGAATTGATCACCAAGGATCTGATGACAGTACCGAATGCGATATCCTTTTGCAGGGTGATCCTGATCACACCCTTTGTGGCGTTTTTTGTCGCAAAGATGTATGTAGCGGCGACGATCACCATCGCGCTGTCGGGTCTGTCCGACTGCTTTGACGGTCTGATCGCCCGCAAATATCATCAGGAATCGGAGTTCGGAAAGATCATCGACCCGCTTGCCGATAAGCTGACGCTGCTTGCGGCGGGCATCTGTATCGTGATGATCGAGCCGATCGCTCTTCCGCTGATGGGCTTGATGGTCGTCAAGGATCTGCTGATGATCACCGGCGGCGTGATCGTCGTCAAAAAAGGGATCATCCCGCCTAAATCCGCCTGGTACGGAAAGGTCGGTACGATACTGTTTTACATCACGATCGGCGTGATCGTTCTGATGGCGGTGTTCGGCTATGTGAACAAGCCGCTGACCATCACGCTGCTGTGCGTGACGCTGTTTGTGGAGGTTTTCTCTCTCATCAATTACGCAGTTGTCTTTTTCAGACTGATGAAGGGGAAAGAAGCATCATCTGAAAAGTGAGCCGCTATCCGATAAATAAAGGAGAAGATATATGATTTGCTGTAAATGTCAGAAAAGACCGGCTGTCGTCTTCGTTTCCAACAACAAGGAGGACGAACAGCCGAAGGGCTACTGCCTCGTTTGCGCGAGGGATATGGGAATCAAGCCCGTTGAGGATATCATGAAGCGGATGGGGATCTCTCCCGAGGATCTGGAATCCGTGCAGGAGCAGATGGACTCCATCATGGAGAACATGGGGGATATGGGCGATATGTCCGAGCTTGCGCAGAGCATGGGTCTGCAGAGCCTTGCCCAGAATCCGGAGGAAGAGGGCGATACGCCCGACGATAACGAGGACGGCGACGGCTTCACACCCGGCGGCGCTCCGTCGTTCCCGAATTTCTTCAATCTGTTCGGCGGAAACGGCGCCCAGAAGACCGCTTCCAATCACACAGAGAAAAAGCAGAAGGATAAGAAGCCGAAGAACCGCAAGCACATCGGACTCTACTGTGAGGATCTGACGCGCAAGGCGAGAAACGGCGAGATCGACCGCATCATCGGCAGAGAAAAGGAGATCGAGCGCGTGATCCAGATCCTGTCGCGCCGCAATAAAAACAATCCCTGCCTGATCGGCGAGCCCGGCGTCGGCAAGACCGCGATCGCAGAGGGACTGGCGCTGAGGATCGCGGAGGGAAAGGTGCCGCACCGCCTCAAGGACAAAGAGATCCAGATGCTCGACCTGACCGCGCTGATCGCAGGCACACAGTTCCGCGGTCAGTATGAGAGCCGCATCAAGGGCCTGACCAAGGAGGTCAAGGAAGCGGGCAATATCATCCTGTTCATCGACGAGGTACATAACCTTGTCGGCGGCGGCGACAGCGAGGGCACCATGAACGCCGCGAATATTCTCAAGCCCGCTCTGTCAAGGGGCGAGATCCAGGTGATCGGCGCCACGACCTTCAATGAGTACCGCAAATATATTGAAAAGGATTCCGCGCTGGAACGCCGTTTCCAGCCTGTCAAGGTGGGTGAGCCGAGCATCGGCGACACCATCGACATCCTGACGGGGATCCGTGAATACTACGAAAAGCATCACAATGTCGTCGTCAGCGACGATATCGTCAGAAAAGCGACGGTATTCTCCGAAAGATATATCACCGACCGCTTCCTGCCCGATAAGGCAATCGACCTGCTGGACGAGGCGTGCGCGTGTGCGTCGCTGAGAAACAAGCAGCGCGAGACCTATGAGAGCCTTTCCGATGAAAAGAAGGCGCTCCTGCTGACAAAGGAAGAGATCTCCTCCGAGGAGACCGTCGACTATGAGAAGCTCGCTGAGGTCACCTCTGAGCTGGCGCGTGTGAACGATCAGCTTTCCGGCATCGATGAATCGACGCTGACCGCCGCAGTGACAGAAGAGGATCTGGCAAAGGTCATCGAGCTCTGGACGGGCATCCCGCAGTCAAGAGTCCGCGAGAACGAGCTGCTCAAGCTCAAGGATATCGAGAGCGCGCTCAAGAAAAAGATCATCGGTCAGGACGAGGCTGTCGAGGCGCTCGCCAAGGCGATCAAGCGCTCCCGCGTACAGATCTCTCCCCGCAGAAGACCGGCTTCATTCATCTTTGTCGGACCGACCGGCGTCGGCAAGACCGAGCTGGTAAAGGTGCTGTCTCAGGAGCTGTTCGATACGCCCGAAACGCTGATCCGTCTGGATATGTCCGAATTTATGGAGAAGCACAGCGTATCCAAGATCATCGGTTCGCCTCCCGGCTATGTCGGCTATGACGAGGCGGGTCAGGTGACCGAAAAGGTACGCCGCAGACCGTATTCCGTTCTGCTGTTCGACGAGATCGAAAAGGCGCATCCCGACGTCATGAACATCCTGCTGCAGATCCTTGACGAGGGCAAGCTGACCGACGCTCACGGCAGGACCGTCGACTTCTCCAATACCGTCATCGTGATGACCTCCAACGCAGGCTCCGACAGACGTGAAAACGCGCTGGGCTTCGGCAAAACACAGGACGAAGCGGAGAAGGAGCGCGTGATGAAGGGACTCAGAGAATTCCTCAGACCCGAGTTCATCGCCCGTGTCGACGAGATCATCGCGTTCAAGACGCTGACAGAGGAAAACTATGTCGAGATCGCCCGGCTGATGCTCTCGGAGTATGTCGACAGCCTGCATGAAAAGGGAATCCTCTTCGGCTTTGACGACGCCGCGTGCAAGTATCTTGCGGGCAAAGCCTGCAACGGTCAGAGCGGCGCCCGCGATCTGAGGAACCTGATCCGCAAGGAGGTCGAGGACAAGATCACCGAGCAGATGATCCTGCACGGCGAGGGCGGTCTGGCGATGATCGCACTGTCATCGGACGGCGAACAGCTGACGATCGACGCAAAATAATCAAATCACACTCATGTCGGGACGGGCTTCGGACGGGGCTTGTCCCGGCATGGATCGGATTTTGAACGGTGTTTTCAACATAGTGATTGACATCATCAAAAAATATGGTATACTATTATTCGGTCGATGGGAAGTAGCCAAGCGGTAAGGCAACGGACTTTGACTCCGTCATTCGTGGGTTCGAACCCCGCCTTCCCAGCCATACTAAGTGAATAAAAAAGATATTCACCCCAAAAAGCCCGATTTTATCGGGCTTTTTGTCGTCTAAAGAACGTGTTTTTCAGTTGCATGAAACATAGATATTGTTCGGGTATTTTCCCTGTCTGTTGGGTTTCGAACCCTCGAATAGCTCATTTTTTACTTGAAACTTTTCAAAAAAACATGTTTATTTGTATGAAGATTACAGAGAATTATATAATATATGTAATATTACATTATCACTCGGTTAACACTCACTCGGTAGAGCATCGAAAGATTCTTAACACGGACTGTTC